>JBCCAG010000923.1:0-1641 GCA_039814955.1 Cyanobacteria bacterium P01_A01_bin.135 | reverse complement strand
TAGAGGCTGCTGTTTACCAGTAGGGCGACGGGCAGTCCCAACTGCTCAAACAGGGTCAGCAGCCGCCATACCCCCACCCGGTTGCCGTAGTCTCGCCAGGCGTAGTTGAGCACGTCGGGCTGGGGTCCCCCCGGCGCTAGCTCTGCTCCTAGGCCCTCTCCAAAGGCAAAGTGCTCTAAATTGAGCCCGATGTAAACCGCCAGCCGCCGTGCCCCTGGCCAGTGGTAGTCCGGCCTGTGGGTAATCGCCGAGTAGCGGTAGCGCCCGTGGGTAGGTAAGTGCAATGAAAACCTCCGTTGGCGTTTCTGTGAGCTGGATCACAGGGAAAATGCTACGGCGATTCTCTTCTAAACATCTGCTATTGTCAAATCCATTCGATGCTGCTCACAGCGTCGCAGCTAGGCTTTTTGGGTGGCGATCGCGTCCAGGGCTTTTTCAACCTGAGCGGCCACCGCGTCGATTTCTGCCATGGCGTCTATTTTGCACAGAACGCCCTTGTACTGGTAGTAGGGCAGTAGAGGAGCAGTTTGCTTCTCGTAGGCCTGCAGCCGGGTTTTCACCGCGTCGGAATTATCGTCGGCCCGCCGCTTAAACTCTGTTGCGCCGCAGATATCACAGACCCCTGGCTGCTTGGGCTGCTTAAATTCATCGTGGTAGCCCTCGCCGCAGTTGCTGCAGCTGAAGCGACCGGAAATTCGCTTGATCAAAACGGCAGGGTCCACCGCAAACTGAATGGCGCCGTCGATTTGGGTGTGCTGTTGAGCCAGCATCTTGTCGAGGGCTGCGGCCTGGGCCACTGTTCGCGGAAAGCCGTCTAAAATGAAGCCGCCGCTGCAGTCAGGCTCGGCAATGCGGGACGCGATCATAGAGACCATGATGTCGTCTGACACCAGCTCCCCCGACTCCATGATGGTCTTGACCTGCTGCCCTAGTTCTGAGCCCGAGGCTACCGTGGCCCGCAGCATATCACCAGTAGAAAGCTGAATTAGTTCCCGGCTACGCTCTAGGTGCTTCGCCTGCGTCCCCTTTCCGCTTCCGGGTGGCCCAATAAAAATCAGCTTCATGCCCAGCCTCTTACACAGAACAAATGCCAACTATAGATTGGCTATAGTCAGATTCTCTTTATACACTAGAACTGCCGCAGGGGCCTCATCCCAATTGAAAGGGTGCAAGCGCGCGACCTATGGCTTTTTGACCAACCGTTTAGCCCGCAAGGCCTTGGCTCACTCGCTCATGGTGCTCCTCAACGTTCACCCATCAGCGTTGGCGCAGCCCATGCTTTAGCGCATCTCGCCCCTCCATTTTGCAGGCATCATTGGCGATGAGAATGAGTTGCACACCGCGTAAATATTTCTACGCTCTTCGAAATCTGCAAGCCCAGCGGTGAATGTATGGAAAGCAACCTGAATATGCCCTCGCCATGTCTCAACTCACCGAAGCTAACGCCGCCCTAAACGTCTTCGAAGAATCCCCCCAATCCGGCTGCTGGCCCCACCTCGATAAAGCCACCCTCATCCAAGAAATGCGAGCCCGGCTGGCCAACCCCTTTGTCATTCACCAGCGGCAGCAGCCCTTCTGCGGCCCCGCCTCCATCTTGTTTGAGCTGGTGCGCAAGCAGCCCCTGCGCTACGTCCAGATGGG
>JBCCAG010000780.1:0-2268 GCA_039814955.1 Cyanobacteria bacterium P01_A01_bin.135 | reverse complement strand
GAGCCGGTGATTGGCTATTTGCACCGGGGCATGGAAAAGATTGCCGAGAATCGCACCAACATTATGTTTGTGCCCTATGTGAGCCGCTGGGACTATGCGGAGGGCATGTTTAACGAGGCCATTACTGTCAACGCGCCGGAGATGCTGGCTAACGTTGACGTGCCCAAGCGGGCCAGCTACATCCGGGTAATCATGCTGGAGCTAAACCGGATTGCCAACCACCTGCTCTGGCTTGGCCCCTTCCTAGCGGACGTCGGTGCCCAGACCCCCTTCTTCTACATCTTCCGAGAGCGGGAGCTGATTTACGACCTGTGGGAAGCGGCCAGCGGGGCCCGGCTGATCAACAACAACTATTTCCGCATTGGCGGCGTGGCGGCAGACCTACCCTACGGCTGGGTGGATAAATGCGAAGACTTCTGCGACTACTTCTTGCCTAAGGTGGACGAGTACGAGCGCCTGATCACCAACAATCCTATCTTCCGCCGCCGGGTGGAGGGCATCGGCGTCATTACCCGCGAGCAGGCCATTAGCTGGGGGCTGTCTGGCCCCATGCTGCGGGGCTCCGGGGTGAAGTGGGACCTGCGTAAGGTCGACCACTACGAATGCTACGACGAGCTTGACTGGGACGTGCAGTGGACCACCGAAGGCGACTGCTTTGCCCGCTATGTGGTCCGGGTCCGGGAGATGCGCGAGTCGGTGAAGATTATTCGCCAAGCCCTCAAGCAGCTTCCCGGTGGCCCTTACGAGAACCTGGAAGCCAAGCGGATGGCTAGCGGCCCCAAGTCGGAGTGGAACGACTTCGATTACCAGTTCATCGGCAAAAAGATTCCCCCCACCTTCAAGATTCCTGAGGGAGAGCACTATGTGCGCGTGGAGAGCGGCAAAGGCGAATTAGGTATCTATCTGATTGGTTCGAACGACGTTTTCCCCTGGCGCTGGAAGATTCGGGCGGCGGACTTCAATAACCTGCAGATTTTGCCGGAGCTGCTGCGAGGGGTGAAGGTGGCGGATATTATGGCCATCTTGGGCAGCATCGACATCATTATGGGGTCGGTGGACCGCTAACCCTCACCAACAATTACACCCCACGGTAGGGGCATGGTACCGCCATGCCCTTTCCATTTGTCAGGGTATTCCCTTCACAGCGCAACGAATCTAAAATGGCGTTTCCGTAATGACTTGGATCCGTTTATCCAACTGTGGATGCCAAAACTCAAGCTCCCGCCCATGTAGATGCAGCCGGTGACTGGGTGCACCCCCGTAGGCGCGATCGCCCAAAATCGGTGCCCCTAGCCCAACTGCGTCCGCTAAATGCACCCGCAGCTGGTGGGTGCGCCCGGTAAGTGGTATCAGCTCCAGCCGCGTCTGCCCCCCGCAGCGCGCCAGTACCCGAAACTGCGTCTGGCTAGGCTTGCCGGCCCAATCAACCCGCCGCTGAGGCCGGCAGTCTAGGTAGCGGCCAATGGGCAAGGTAATCTCCCCCTGCTCCACAGCAACGGTGGCCGTCACCACAGCCTCGTAGCGCTTAGCTACCTGCCGCTGGCGAAACTGACTGCTGAGCTGGCGGTGTACCTGGGGCGATCGCGCAAACAGCAATATCCCCGAGGTCTCCTGGTCTAGGCGATGGACGCTCTGCAGATTAGGGTCCTCCAACAGCGCCTGTAGGCGGCTGGTGGCGTTGCTGGGGTTGAGGATATCCCGTCCGGGCGTAGAGAGTAGGCCTGCGGGTTTATCAATGGCGACCAGCCAGTGGTCTTCGTAAAGGAACGGGGCATCCGGGATGCTGTCGGTTCCCACGGCCGGTAAACCTGACAGTAAAAAGCCCATAATCGGCTGGCAGCGCTCCGCGCAAGCGCCGTAAAACTGCCCCGGTCGCCGGCTCCCATCGGCGGAGGGTCTGCCCCACCAAAATTCCGCCATTGCCAGCGGGCGGAGGCCACGAGTGGCGGCATGGTGCAGGAGCTTAGGAGCGCAGCATTCCCCGGTGCCGGTGGGCATGGTCTGGTGGGGCGCAATTTCAGCGAGGGTGCGCCGCTCTCCGGCAAAGTTCGTCAGCCGATAGACCGCATGCATCTGGGCCTGAAGCTGGCGGGAGAGCTGCCGCCGCCGCGTCTTCAAGTCGCGAATTTCTGAGTCGGCAGCGGCGATCGCCGCCTGCAGGGGAGCCAGCGCCTGATCGCGCTCTTGCTTCAGCAGCCGGCGCTCACGGCTATCGCGGCGGCTCTGGTTGTCCAGGGCTTAGAGCGTATCGGCCTGGGCCTGCTGCTG
>JBCCAG010000436.1:0-4093 GCA_039814955.1 Cyanobacteria bacterium P01_A01_bin.135 | reverse complement strand
GCGTTAGAAGAGGATGGAGGCGTCATTGAGGAATGGCGAGAAACTGGTTTGTCTCATGATCATAGCGCCTGCTTGTTAGGGGGCGGTGCAAGTTCACTGGCTCCGAGTTTAGCGGGAGATCACTGAACAAACCTTGTTCTATACGATGCTAGGGCGTCTAGTGCTAGGGTGTCTGCAGATAAGCGGTGTTGCTGGCAATGTCAGAATTGGCGTAGCGGAGGTGAGGGATGACGGCTGAGCTACAAGCCTTGGTGGGCGATCGCATTCAGGCGTCGCCAGAGCAGATTGCTGACTTCTGTCAGCGGTGGAAGATTGTTGAGCTAGCGCTGTTCGGCTCAGTACTGCGGGATGACTTTCGCCCCGACAGCGACATCGATGTTTTGGTGACCTTTACGCCTCACCCAGGCTGGAGTTTGTTTGACCAGGTTGATATGCGGGAGGAGCTGGAGATGCTGCTGGGGCGGAAGGTCGATGTTGCTAGAAAAAAGAATCTTAAGAATCCCTACAGACGCCAAGAGATTTTGAATACTTATCGGGTGCTTTATGCAAGCGAGCAAGCGTGATCCTCAGTCTTTGTGGGACATGCTCAACGCAATTCGTCTGATTCAAGAGTTTACGGCGAGCTTATCCTACGATGAATATCTTCAAAGCGCCATGGTTCAAAGCGCCGTTGAGAGGCAACCTGGGGTTTTGGGCGAAGCCGCGCGTCGGCTATCAGACGAATTTCGCCAGGCTCATCCAGAGATTAACTGGCGTCAAATCATTGGGCTGCGCAACATTCTCAGCCATCGCTACGATGAAATTGAACAAGAGGACATCTGGACGACCATCACCTCGAAGCCAGAGCCGCTACGGACTCAGCTACAGATGTTGGCCTCCTCGCTGCCTGACCATGAGAACCTGTAGGCGATCTCTCAACCTGCATCTACCGTTAGCACACAGGGCAATTCTATATCTGGATTTTGGTGGGTTCCGCTAGCGCTCTAACCCACCCTACCGACCCACCCGGCCGGACCTGGTACACTTCATAGGCGCATGAACGCTGGATTTTACCGCTATGTACCCACCCGTCGATCCCATCATCTTTGAGTTTGGCCCCATCGCCCTGCGGTGGTATGGCCTGCTGATGATGCTTGCTATCTTAATTGGGTCAACCATCGCTAGCCGCTATGTAGCTCGCCAGGGACAGGATCCAGACGACTTTTGGGACATGCTGATTTGGGTGCTGGTGCCCGCCTTCCTGGGAGCGCGGCTGTACTACGTGTTCATCCAGTCGCCGCGGGGGCAAGATGGGCTGCAGTATTACCTGTCAAACCCTGGCGAAATCCTTAAGATTTGGAGTGGCGGCATCCATATCTTTGGAGCCTTTATTGCGGGGACCCTGGCCCTGTGGCTCTATACCCGGCTGCGGGACCTGCCGGCCCTAGTGTTTTTAGACGGCATTGCCCTAGGATTGCCCTTGGCCCAGGCTATTGGCCGCTGGGGTAACTTCATTAACCAAGAGCTGTACGGCCCGCCCACGGCATTGCCCTGGGGTCTGCGCATCGACCCACGCCACCGCATCGGCCCCTACCGCGACTTGGCCGAATATCCCGAGAGCACCCGCTTCCATCCCCTGTTTCTCTACGAATCCCTGTGGAACTTTGCCGGGTTTGCCCTCATCTTCTGGGCGTCGCGGCGCTTCAAGCTCAAGGATGGCGATATCTCTCTGCTGTACCTGATCTGGTATCCGCTGGGGCGCTTTTTCATCGAGTTTCTACGCACCGATTCCTGGTTCTTCCCTGGCACCGCCTTCAATGTGGTGCACATTCTTTGTGCGATCGCGGTCATCGCTGCCAGCGCTACGCTGCTCCTCCGGCACCGGCGCCAGCAGTCTACTGCCCAGTAAGCTACTGTGAGTATGCCATCTAGGTCTTACCCCTCCCCTCGCCTCATTGTCATCGGCCTCGACTGCATGGAGCCTTCCCTGGTCTTCGATCAGTGGCGCAGCGACCTGCCCAACCTGTCACGCCTGATGGCCCAGGGCAGCTATGGGCGGCTGGAGAGCAGCATTCCCGCCATCACTGTACCGGCCTGGAGCTGCATGATGAGTGGGCGAGACCCTGGCGAGCTGGGCATCTATGGTTTTCGCAACCGCCGCAGCCGCGATTACCACAATATGGGGATTTCCGACGGACGGGCGGTGAAGGTGCCGCGCCTGTGGGACCTAATGGGAGATGCGGGCTGGACGGTTGCCGTCCTCAGCGTGCCGGGCACCTCGCCCCCCTACCCGGTGAACGGGTCCCTGGTGTCCTGCTTTTTGACCCCCAACACGGGCATCACGTTTACCTATCCCCCGGAGCTGGGGTTTCAAATTCGGGAGTGGATGCCGGACTTTATGCTGGACGTGCCCCAGTTCCGCTCTAACGACAAGGCTCGAATTTTGGAGAACCTGTATACTCTCTGCGATCAGCGCTTTTCGCTAGCGGAAAAGCTAATTCACCAGGACCAGCCGGATATGCTGATGCTGGTAGACATGGGCACCGATCGCATTCACCATTCCTTCTGGAAACCCATGGATCCGCGTCACCCCCAGTATGAGCCGGATTCCCCCTATGAAAGCGCTATCCATGACTACTATGTCCATGTGGATCAGCGCATTGGCGAGCTGCTGAGCCGCTGCGATGAAGATACAGCTGTGCTGGTGGTATCGGACCATGGGGCGCGGCCGCTGATGGGAGGGGTGTGCATCAATGAGTGGCTGATGGCGCAGGGGTATTTAACCTTGAAGGAGACGCCCAGTACCGCAACTGCCTTAGACCAGGCGGCGGTGGACTGGAGTCAGACAAAAGTGTGGGGGGCGGGAGGCTACTACGCCCGCATCTTCATTAATGTGGAAGGGCGGGAGCCCCAGGGGGTGGTGCCGATGGCAGAGTATGAAGGGCTGCGATCGCAGCTCACCGAAAAGCTGCAGACCCTGACGGACCCCGAAGGCAAGCCGCTAAATGTGAAGGTGTTTCGGCCCCAGGAGATTTACCAGCGGGTGCGGGGCATGGCCCCTGACCTAATCGTATACTTCGATGACTTGGCCTGGCGGTCCATTGGTTCGGTAGGGATGGAGGCGCTGCACACCACAGACAACGACACCGGCCCCGACGATGCTAACCATGCCCCCTACGGGCTGATGATTTTTCATGACCCGCAACAGCCCAAGGGGGGACAGGTGCTGGAGGGGGCGCAGCTCTACGACGTTTTGCCGACGCTGCTGGACCGCTACGGACTGCCCGCACCGCCCAGGCTGCGAGGCAAGGTGCTGCCGGTATAGGGCAATGAGGACAGCACATAGAAATCTTCAACTATAGTGCCTATCGCTCAGCGTTCGGCACCGTTCCGCGATCGCCCTGAGTGAGACTAGCTCTGCCTAGTAGGCTTTCCCACCGCAGCTTTCATCGCTGCACTCACTCCCATCGGTCCAGGTTGCCCCGCGTAGATCGGCGCGATTTAGGTCGGCGAGGTATAGGTTGGCCCCGCGCAAGTTGGCGTTTCTGAGGTTGGCATACCGCAAATCAGAGCGGCTCAAGTCGGCATCTCGTAGGTCGGCGCCGGATAGGCTGGCGCTGCGCAAGTCGCATCGGCTGCAGTCTCCGGTTGAGCGGAGGGTCGCCAGGTTACCTGAATCGGCAGCCTGGGCGCTGCCAGGCCTACTGATGCTGACAGTAGGGGCGGTGAGGGTTCCTAATGCTACTGCGCAGGTGAGCAACGGGGGCACCCAGGTGTTGATGGAGGCCTTTTACGCCGCGCTGCAGCAGCCCAACATCTCCAAAGTAGAGGCGCTACGGCTAGCGCAGCAGTCCCTGAGCACAGGAGACTTTAGCCGCTTTGGCTAGAGGAGCGGGGGGCAACGGCCCTGCGGTTGCGGGTTGACCGGCCCGATTCTACGGCAACCATAGCCCCGCTCAGCCACCCATATACTGGGCACCGTTTATCTTGATTGGCAATGGACTGTAGGGCCTATTCAGCCTTTATTCTTTATTTGCTGCGGACTGCCCTGGCGACGCGCCGAGCGAAATCGCTTCGGATGGGGCTCCCCCACTAAAATGACTGACTTCTTGAT
>JBCCAG010000598.1:0-3129 GCA_039814955.1 Cyanobacteria bacterium P01_A01_bin.135 | reverse complement strand
CCTGGGGAGTGTCTTCAATAGCTCAGTATTTGGCGGTAGGATTGACGGCGGCGAAGGCACGCTGACGCTGAGGGGCGGTACGCTTGACCTCAGCGAGCTAGACATCTTCAGCCAGGGTCCGCTAGAGATTACCGGTAGCGGAGCCGTCACCCTGGGGGATCTGCGCAACCCTGGCCGCAGCATTACCGTCAGCGGCAGCGCCATCACCGCTGGCACCCTCAACACGCGATCGCCCCGGGGTTCCTCCCTTGAGGGAGGCGCCATCAGCCTCACCGCTGGCACCACCGCCGAAACGGGCGACCTGCTTACCAACGGCAGCAGCGGCGGCGACGTTACGGTTCAGGCCACCACATCGATTACCACAGGCCGCATCGATACCAGCGGCCGCGGCGGCGACGGCGGCGACCTGCTGCTTGATCCCGAAGACGATATCGAGGTGGTTTCCATTAACGCTCAAGGCGGGCCCGCTGGAACCGGCGGCGATATTGAAATCACAACTGAGACTTTTTTCCGCGCTACTGGCGACTTTATTGACCGCAGCAGCGTCCGCACCAGCATTTCCGCTTCGGGGGGCGACGGGGGCGGCGACATCACTATTACCCACGGCGGTGATGATACTACGCCCTTCACCATCGGCGTTGACGGCGAGCTGGAGAACGGCACCGCCGCCGCTATCGTCAGCAACGGCGACCAGCTAGGGGCCCCGCAGAGCTTTTTGGGCGATCGCGTTGAGGGCAATATCCGCATCGAAACCGGTGACCCGCCAGCGCCGCCGGTCTCACCGGGGCCACCAGACCCACCAGAACTCCCCGAAGGCCCCTGTCCGCCCGACTGTGACCCCGTCCTGCAGCCGCTTTCTACCACCAGAGCAGAACCTGGCAGCCAAAGGCCGCTTGTCACTGAGGCCTCCACCAGCTTGGCAGACATCGCGTCAGCGGTAACCGAGCTCGAAGATCAGGTAACCGCCGAGTTCTCCGCCCACCTCGGTCTTGACCAGACTCCCGCGCCTATCTCCCTAGGGTCGATTATCGCCACCCTGCAAGATGTCCAAAAAGAAGCCGGCATTACCCCTGCAATTTTGTACGCCACCTTCAGTGAACAGACTAGCGCGATGGCTGAAGACAGCACTGAGGCAACCGGCATCGAGACAGCCGCCTCTCTTGGGAACCGCCGCCTGGAGCTGATCTTGATTACTGCCGATGCCCGGCCAGTGCACATTCAGGTTCCAGAAGCCACCCAAGCGCAGGTCCAAACCGCTGCCGCCCGCCTCCGGCGTCAGGTTTCTATTCCCAGTCGCGTTGGGACAACGGCTTACCAAGCGTCGGCTCAACAGCTCCACCGCTGGCTCATTGACCCCATTGAAGCGACCCTAGCCGCGCAGGGCATCGATACTCTGGGTATTGTCACCGACGCTGGGCTCAGATCCCTGCCGTTCGCGGCCCTCTACAACGGAGATAGCTTCTTAGTAGAGCGCTATGCCCTCACCCTCGTTCCTAGCCTCACCCTTACCTATTTGGAGTATCAAAACCTGCAGCAAAGTGACGCCCTTCTAGGGGGAACCAGCAGCTTTGCCAACCAGGCTCCGCTGCCCTTTGTGCCCTTGGAGCTAAACCGCATCCAGGCCCTATGGGATGGAGAGCGCTTCCAAGGCGAAAACTTTACCCGTAAGGCGCTGCGTGAGCAGGTACAGCAAGATTACGACATCATCCATTTAGCCACCCACGGGGAGTTTCAGCCCGGCAACATCAGCAATTCCTACATCCAGTTTTCCGACGGGCGACTGGCAGTCGATGCCCTACAGCAGCTTGAGTGGCAACCGGAGAATATCCGGCTGGTGACCCTGAGCGCCTGTCAAACAGCGCTGGGGAACCGGGAAGCTGAGCTGGGGTTTGCCGGGCTGGCGGTCAGCGCTGGGGCACAGACGGCCCTAGCCAGCTTGTGGAGCGTTAGTGACGCGGCCACAACGGGGTTAATGACGAACTTCTACGAAAATTTGCGGACTCAAAGTACAAAGGCCAACGCACTGAGGGACGCGCAGCGCGCGATGATTGCCGGAGACTTGTCCCTATCTAGTACATTAGCGGCGGAGTTAGATAATCTTCCGCTATCGGTGGATATCAATCTCAGCGAGGATGATGTATCTTTTAGACACCCTTACTATTGGTCTGCTTTTACTCTGGTGGGTAGCCCTTGGTAGGCCATGTGGCTCTGGGCAATCGATGGGTAGTCCCCGGTGGTAGGAAATTTGACTTGGGGATACAATTCGTCTAAGGATATAATCCATCATTGTGCTTTTGCTACGTCCTTGCGGCGCTTTATCTAATACCCTAAGTTTTTCGCAATTTTATCTTTACTCGTCTGAAACTATGGCCAATAGAACGGTTTCATTTCGGCTTCCTGAAACTCTGATCCGGGCCATCGAGTCTGAAGCAGACCGTACAGGGCGAAGTAAAACCGAGGTGGTTATTGAAGCGCTGACCCATGAAGACGGCCCGCTGAGCGTATTGCCAGCCATTACCAAGCCCCGGAGTCAGCTAGAGCGGCAAATTGACACCATTCGCTCACAAGTCGAGGATATTGGCGCCGTTCCCATCGGGCAGCTTGACTACAAACTAACCGCGCTACTCAGCGCCATTGAAGACATCGACCAGCGTCTGCAAGCAATTGAGGCTCGCCTAGGCTGAGTTTGGCTCTCCCGCTTGAGGCTGTACAGCGTTGCCAAAATGGCGCTGAAACTCCGCCTTAAGCTCCACCGTTTGAGGGCTGGTCCAGTAGGCCGTTAACGCCTTGCCAACCGCCCAGGTATTGGCCTGAACATCGCCGCTACTATCGGTAAGCAGCGGCCAGAGGCTGAGTAATTCGAATCGCTGCTCGCCGCGACTCAAAAGGGAAAATAGCTCATAGGCCATTTGCAGCTTGCCCACCACCACCGGCAGCTGCTCGGCAGGGATGTGCTGCACAAGCACCTGTGCCAAAGCCGGGGAGCCTGTGGACAGGGTGCTGATATAGCTGAGCACGGGACTTTTAAGCAGGGCAGTCAGTCCTTGAGCGGTTGCCATGCGATCGCAGTAGCGCTGAATTACCTGGGCGGCGGCAGTGGCTTTGGTGGCTTGGCTCTGCAAGGCCCGG
>JBCCAG010000794.1:0-2211 GCA_039814955.1 Cyanobacteria bacterium P01_A01_bin.135 | reverse complement strand
CTAGAGAAGGGCGATCGCGATAGATGTGGCGATCGCTACAAACCGCTCTATGCTGGTGAGACAGGATAAAGGTAACCGCCCCCCAGTAAGGATAGAAAATGCGATGACGGCTCCAATTGTGTTTGAAAACCTGAAAAAGCGCTACGGCGACCTAGAGGTACTGCGGGGCATGGACGGCTACATCTCCCATGGGGAGGTGGTGGCAATCATTGGTCCATCGGGCTGCGGCAAGAGCACCCTGCTGCGCTGCTTCAACCGCCTAGAAACTATTAACGGCGGTCGGCTGATCGTCAACGACATCGACCTTTCCAAACCCAACATCCCCGCCAAGCATCTGCGCCGCCTGCGGGCCAAGGTGGGCATGGTGTTTCAGCAGTTCAACCTGTTCCCCCACTGCACGGTGTTAGAGAATCTGTCCTTAGCCCCCATGAAGGTGCTGGGCCAGTCTAAAACCGATGCCCGCCGCCAAGGGCGACAGTATCTAGACAAAGTGGGCCTGCTAGCGAAAGCCGACGCCTACCCGGAGCAGCTCTCTGGCGGGCAGAAGCAGCGGGTGGCGATCGCCCGCGCCCTGTGCATGAACCCGGAGGTGATTCTGTTCGATGAGCCCACCAGCGCCCTAGACCCGGAGCTGGTAGGTGAGGTGCTGGAGGTGATGAAGCAGCTCGCCGATGAGGGGATGACGATGGTGGTGGTGACCCACGAAATGGCCTTTGCCAAGGCAGTCGCGGACCGGGTGCTGTTTTTGAACAAGGGGCATATTGAGGAAGCGGGGGATGCCCGGGAGCTGTTAACGAACCCCAAGAGCGAGCGGCTGCAGACGTTTTTAAGCCGCATTACTGGGGAAGTGGCGTCTGGGGTAGCCTAAGGTAGGTCACACCGCCGTCCCAGCGCGGGTAGGGACATAGCACTGACATGGCCTTTACAAAACGCACAACCCCAAACCAGCCCGCCAACGCAACAAGAAAACGCCCAGGCAGTTACAAACCCGGGCGCGTGGCAAGGACTGTATTGTTGGATGGCTTAGACGAGGTCAGCGCTTAGGCGGTGTAAGACTTGCCCAAAAAGCGTAGCTGACTGCCGGTTTTGTGAGCGATCGCCGAGCGGCTAAACGTGGTCTTGCTGCCGCGATAAGTGCCGCAAGTGCCTAGCTCGGCGGTGTCAACAGCGGTGGACTGGGCTTCAAACTGGATGCCGCGATAAGTTAGGGTAGTCATCTGTATTCTTCCTGTGGGTTTAAGGGGGCTTTAGTTGAGGTAGCAAACTGCGAGAATTAAGCCGTTGGCTGGTTCAGCGCAATCCGCTTTCCTTTCCATGCTTCAAGTATCTCAAGATGACCCAGCAGAAAAAATCCTGAATAGTTCAGGTTTATTCAGGACTCCGCCCAGATTTATTCAGGTTGTCAATCACCCGATTGGGCGATTGAGATCACCTCCAGTGAGATGATTTTTCACCCATGACTACCCCCAACTCGTCCCAGCCCTCTCCTGAGCCGTCTCTAAGCGACCGCTACAGCGCCTTTATCGACAAAATCATTGACGACACCTTAAAGGGCAAAGTCCGCTCCAAAGAATACGTCTATAACCAGTTGGCCAAGACCCTGAAGCTGGGGGCCGGAGAAATTTTTGAGCGCTGCCTGCTGGCCCGACGCGCCGACATTCAGCAGCAGATTGAAGCCCAGACCAACGAGCTGCGCCGCGCTAAGATTGAGCGCCAGGGCCGTGCCCTCAGTACCCTGGAAGAGGCCTGGGGAAAGTATCAGCAAACCCAGCAGCGCCAGTCTGCTTCTAGCAGCGCCGTTCAGCGGCTGATGCAGGCAGATGAGGGCGATCGCCTCTCGGTACTGGCGGACATCCTGGACCCCAACCAGACCTATGTGTTTAACCTGCAGGCCATTGAGCAGCTCGCTCAGGCGCTGAGTCAAGTCCAGACAGAAGACCCTAACATCACCGATACCCTGCGCCGCATCGCCGCTGGCCTAACCCAGGGCCTACAGACCTACAATGCGCTGCAGCCCCATCTGCTGGGGTGGATCTACGAATCGAACCGCAGCGTCGGCTTCACCCAGTCTAAAATTAACGCCAATAACCCCTGGAACTACTGGGCCAACCATGTAGAGCGGCCCCTACCCAAGCAGCTGTTTGCCGTCCAAGCCCGCAATCAGTCGGCCCAGGAGTTGATCTCAAACACCATTGACCTCACCGCCTGGGT
>JBCCAG010000196.1:0-6296 GCA_039814955.1 Cyanobacteria bacterium P01_A01_bin.135 | reverse complement strand
TCCCCTGGCTGTGGGGGAAGACGCTAAAAAGATGCTGGGACGCACCCCTGGCAACGTTATCGCCTTGCGGCCCCTGCGAGACGGGGTGATTGCCGACTTCGATACGGCGGAGATCATGCTGAAGCACTTCATCCGCCGCGTCCACGAGGGGCGAACTTTGGTGTCCCCCCGCATTGTCATCGGCATCCCCAGCGGTGTCACCGGGGTCGAGCGGCGGGCTGTGGAAGACGCCGCCCGGGAGGCCGGCGCTCGGGAAGTGCACCTAATCGATGAACCGGTGGCGGCTGCTATCGGTGCGGGGCTGCCAGTGGCCGAGGCAACGGGCAACATGATTATCGACATCGGCGGTGGCACGACTGAGGTGGCCGTGCTCAGTCTGCAGGGCACGGTGCTCAGCGAGTCGGTGCGGGTCGCGGGGGATGAGCTCAGCGACTCCCTGGTGCAATACATGAAGAAGGTCCACAACCTGGTGATCGGAGAGCGGACGGCTGAAGACATCAAAATATCCATCGGGTCAGCCTACCCCATCGCCAATGAGGATGAGATGACCATGGAGGTGCGAGGCCTGCACCTATTGTCGGGGCTACCGCGCACAGTGACCGTTAAAGCCCCGGAAATGCGGGAGGCGATGTCGGAGCCGCTGTCGGTAATCATCGACGCGGTCAAGCGTACCCTGGAGCGAACGCCGCCAGAGCTGGCCGCCGATATCGTCGATCGGGGAATTATGCTGGCGGGGGGCGGTGCCCTGCTCAAGGAGCTGGACACGCTGATTAGCCACGAAACCGGCATTGTGGTTCATATTGCAGCGGACCCCCTGAGCTGCGTCGTCTTAGGCACAGGGCGGGTGCTGGAGAACTTCAAGCAGTTGGCCCGCGTTTTCAGGTAGGCAGACCTATCTGTAGAGGAGACTGTCTTCTAACTATTCTTTGACCTTTGCGTATTCCTTGACTGTATGTACACGTTCCGACGCTGGTGGAGCACAAACGGACTGCGACTGGGGCTGATGGTAGCGGCCCTGTCGCTAACTTGGGTCGTGCGCCAGACGAACGGGCTACCGGTTTTGGAGCTGTACCGCTGGATTCAGCAGGCTTTCCAGGGTATCCCGTCGAATGCCGAAGTGCTGGAGACCGCCCGAATTCAGGAGCTGCAGAGCCAGCTGCAGGAGGTGCAGCAGCAAAATCAGCAGCTGCGATCGCTGGTGGACTATCCTGCCTTGGACGGTCAGCAAACGATTCTCTCGCCGGTGATTGGCCGCAGTACGGACCAGTGGTGGCACCAAATCCTCTTGGGTCATGGAAGTCGCGATGGGATTGAAGTTGGGGATGTGGTGGCCGGGACAGGCGGCTTAGTAGGACGCGTTTCCCATGTCACCCCGAGTACCAGCCGCGTGCTGCTGCTGAGCGACCCCGCCAGTCAAGTGGGTGCGACGGTGAGCCGGTCGCGGGCCATGGGCTACCTGCGGGGGCAAGCGGGTAATCTCGCCACCCTCGTCCTGTTTGACAAGGTGCCAGATATCAAGCCCGGAGACGCCGTAACTACCTCCCACCTCAGCCATCTATTTCCTGCTGGCATTTCCATCGGAACGGTTCGCTCCATCGATCTGGACAAATCTCCCGCCCCAGAAGCGCTGATCGAGCTGACGGCTCCCATTAGCCGCCTAGAGTGGGTGGTGGTGCACCCTAACCCTAAGCGGGCCACTGCGGAGCTATCCGGCGGAGAGGAGTAGATGGACAGGCTTAACCCAGGGGTGCGCCACGCCATAGACTGCCTGGTTACGGTCGCCTCGGTACTACTGTGCGCCCTAATTTTGCCAGCCCGCTTTTCCGGCATTGAGCTTTTAGGGACGGGGCCAAACTGGTGCTTAATCTGGGTTGTGGCCTGGAGCTTGAAGCGGACGCCGCTACAGAGCGGGCTGGCGGGCCTCTGTTTGGGGTTTGTTCAGGATGGGCTGAGTATGGCGCAGCCCTCCCACGCCCTGGGGCTAGCCTTGGCGGGGGTGCTAACGGCCCGGCTGCAAAAGCAGCGCTACATCCAGGAAGATTTTATCTCGGTGGCGATGATTGTGTTCGCAATGGCGGTGGTAGTTGAGACAACCATGGCCATTCAGTTTAGCCTTCAGTATTTGGTGGCGGCCGCCCCTAAATCGTATCCGCTGCTGACCCGCACCTGGCTATACCACCAGCAAATTGCCCTTAGCTCAGCTATTTTGAGCAGCCTCTGGGCCCCTGTTATTTACTATCCGCTCAATCGCTGGTGGCGCTTGGCCCAGGCAACGGAATAGCCCTGCTGCCTCCTACAGGGCAAACTCTAGCACCATGACGCTGTCGGGAACGCTGAGCTGTACCTGGCGGTGGTGAGCCGTGAGGGGCTGGCTGTCGTAGGTAAACGCTGAATTATAGGTGTGAACTACAAGGGAATGCGCTTCCCGGGGGAGCTGAGCTGTCAAAGTGTCAGGCGGCACCTCAAAGTTTCCCCGGTCAGGATTATAGCTCTCCACCTCCTGCCACAGGAGCAGGTAATAGCGCTGAGTGCCCTGCAGCAGCAAGTGATGGGTGGATGGCTGTTTCTCCTCAAAGGCGATCGCCACCGGCTGCAGCGCCACCTCTGGCGAACCCCACTGCCGCTGATCCTTATCCCAGGTTGCTTCGCTTAGCAGACCCAGCAGACTTTTAACCGCATGGTACGCCGGCTTGGGGCGCAGATGCTGGCCTGCTTCCACCGCCACTAGCCCCCAGCCATCAACGGTGTCTCTAGCAATCTCATGGAGAAAGGTCCGTGCTATCTTGCCGGTTAGAAAATACTCTGTTAGGAGGCGAGGAGTGTACTTCGCTGCCGTCCGCTCGCTAATTTTTTCAGGGTTGCTATCTTCAGTTGGGTAGCCTGTCTCGGTAGCCCAGATTGGCTTATCCCCTGTGCAGGCTGTCACCCGCTCGAGGTGCCAGCTCAAGGTGGCAGTGGGGTGGCGCATGTAGGGGTAGTTGGGGTAGGGGTGCAGGTTGCCGAGGTTGGCGCTAGCGGCAAAGGGCTGCAGCGGCGCACGGCAGTACTCGGTGTAGATCAGGGAGGGGGCGACGACCGGAATATCTGCCAGTTCCGGCTCGGCGTTGACCGCCTCGTAAATTTGCGCCTGGTAAGCGTTGAGGTTATCAGCCCAGTTTGGCTCCCGCTGCTCGGGCTGGTGGTGCCTGTCGTATTCGTTGGGGCCTTCAATCGCCTCAACCATGTCTCGCACCGCCACCCGCTCACCGGCTTCGGTGGTAAGCTCTCCGCTGGCGTACCAGTCTACAAAGGCGGCTGTTTTGCTAGGGTCCAGGGTCCCGTCATCGCGCCGGGCATCGACCCCAACGATAAAGGTGGCCCCATGGTCTAAGTAGAGGGTTCCAAGGCGAGGGTTGACGTAGCTGATGGTGGACTGTAGCTCTGGGTGGGGGATGCGATCGCGCAGGTGGCGAATGCCGAGATCGGTGATTAGGTGGCGGCTGTTCTGGGTCAGGTCGACCTTCTGCCAATGGGTTGCGGTGGGCCACTCGCTATAGCTCAGGCGCACGTTGAGGCCCACGGAGTCGACAAATGCATCGGCAGTGCGGGGGGATTCAGGGGTGGAGGACTGACCTACCGCGTTCCAGGTACAGCTGACAACTAGAAGCCCAAACAAGAACCAGCAGGCTAATGCCCAGAGTCGCTGACAGCTGAGATAGCGATCGCAAGTAACCATAAAATCTGTGTAAGTGGCTAGCCACAAGTAAACGGTGTTAGGGCGAACCCCCTGTTAGCGCCGTTTCTCTATGGCCTTCTACTTAATTTGCTAGAGGGTAATGAAATGCCAATCGTTTGCTGAGGCTTAGGAAAAACTGAATTGTGGCTATGCACTTATACCCAAGCAGACGCAGGAATCTGGAGAAAGTTGCTGGCCCTGATACGAAGTTGAATTTTGCCATTGTTCCCGAAAGTAGACAGTTTAAGTAACGGCTTAAGGCGCAAATTTGCAGCGATATCTGTCCTGCTGTCTAAACGGCCATTCCGTATAGCGATACAGCCAATGTCCTTGGGGAGAGAGGCGCTAGTGGCCCAGCGAAGCGCCAAAGGTCAGCCAGTATTTCCCCGCCACTTCTTGAGCCTATGCTGTACTCTTCGCAGATTGCCATCGTCGGCAATACCTGGTTTCCAACGAGACCAGGAGGACTGGATCGCTATGTGTATGAGCTGATTCAGGCTCTGACCGCTGCTGAGGGCCGCGTTGATCTATACGGGATTGGCCTCCCCCAAGCTGAGGAGACTGCCGGCCTTTGCTTAAAGAATTTAGCTACGCCAGAGATGTCCTTTTGGCAGCGGCTGTGGAGCGCCCGTCACCATAGCCGCTCACTGCGTCACACCCGCGCGGATGCGATCAACCTGCATTTTGCCCTCTACGGGTTCGCCGCCCTCCCTCACCTGCCGCCCAACGTACCGGTGACCTGCACCTTTCATGGACCTTGGGCCCTAGAAAGTCAAAAAGAAGGGGAAAACGGCTTCAAGGTCTGGCTAAAGCAGCAGATGGAGCAGCGAGTTTACCGCCGCTGCGATCGCTTCATCGTCTTGAGTAAGGCGTTTGGCACCATCCTGCATCAGGAGTACGGGGTGGATTGGGACAAAATCCACATTATTCCCGGGGGAGTCGATACCCAGCGGTTCCAGCCCAGCCACTCCCGGCAGCAGGCCCGCGAAGCCCTCGGCTGGCCCGGCGATCGCTTCATCCTGTTTACCCCCCGCCGCCTGGTGCACCGCATGGGATTGGATGTCCTACTGCAGGCAATCGCGCAGCTTGAGTCTGAGGATATCTGGCTGGCGATCGCAGGAAAAGGCGCATTGCGCGAAGCATTAGAGGCCCAAGCCACGGCCCTAGGGCTGGGGGAGCGGGTGAAATTCTTGGGGTTTGTCCCGGATGGGGAACTCTCTATTGCCTACCAAGCCGCTGACCTGGCGATCATGCCCAGTCAATCCCTAGAGGGGTTCGGTCTGGTTTTGCTCGAAGCGCTGGCCTCGGGCACCCCGGCCCTCTGTACTCCCGTGGGCGGAATGCCCGAGGTGATCAGGCCGTTCTCCCCGGAGCTGGTGGCGCAATCTCCCAGCGCTGAGGCGATCGCGGCCACTCTTAATGGTGTCCTGTCTGGTCGTATCGCTTTGCCAGAACGCTCAGTCTGTCGGGATTACGCGGTGACTCACTTTAGCTGGCCCACGATTGCGGGCCGGGTTCAGCAGGTGCTATTGGAAGGTCGCTCATGATGCCACTCCCTAGGAAATTGACCCTGCTGGAAGCCTGTAGGGGAATAGCCGCGCTGCTGATCGTTGCGTTTCACACTACAGGCCTATTCAGGCTTAAGTTTGGCGAGCCGTTTTTGGGGTCAATTTTTGCGTTTGGGGACGCTGGGGTCGATTTCTTCTTTGTTTTGAGCGGCTTTTTCTTTGCGATTTCTAGTATTAAGTATGCTGGCGAAAAGTCGCAGATGACTATATTTTTCTATAAAAAGCTTGTGCGCATCTATCCATTTTATCTTCTGGTGACGGCTGCCGTAATTCCGATGTATATCTTATTTCCTCAGTTTGGGAGTGGCCATGAGCGGGGGGTAAAGGTCATCCTCAAATCGCTGCTGCTGCTGCCTCAAGATAATTTTCCGATTCTAAGCGTGGCCTGGTTTTTGAGCCATATTGTCTTATTCTACTTCGTGTTTGGGTGGGCAATATTTTTTCGCTCAAGGCTAGCTTCTATTCTGGTTGGTTCCTGGCTGGCGCTTTCGGCTATGGTTATGGCGGTCGATCTATGCTTGGGGTTTGACTTTTTACATCGGCTCAACTTTTTGGTGGGCTTTTTCTTCTCTTATCACAATCTTGAATTTGCCCTAGGGGGATTGGTGGCCATTGCCATCCAGAGCGCCGTCAGAAAAAGATTTTCGGCGCTGCCTACCTTTATTGTCGGCTGCTTGGGCTTTGCTGCTTTTGGAATGGTCGAAGTTTATTTCCTAAACCTCAGCTCGCCAGCCCTGCATTACTATGAGTTTTTTGCCTATGGGCTAACGTCTGCGGTGATTGTGCTAGGTGCTGCCCTAGTTGATATTCAGCATCATCTCAAGCCAAACCGCTATTTTTCCAGCTTGGGGAAAGCCTCCTACGCCATCTATTTAACCCACTATTTGCTTCTGTCGATATTCACAAAGCTTATCCTGAGCTTGGGCAACCTGGGTATAGGTATTCGAACCAGCGCAATGGTCCTATCTGGTTTGGCTACCGTTTTAATAGGGATTGCTATTCATAAAGTCATA
>JBCCAG010000720.1:0-2498 GCA_039814955.1 Cyanobacteria bacterium P01_A01_bin.135 | reverse complement strand
TTCAGGGTGTGTCATAAAAGTTCTGTCTATAACGAAGAGAATTTATGATTCGCAGTGGGTGTTGATACGATGTTATCGCTGTGATCAAAAGTAAGGATAAAGGTAACATCAAGAACATCTGAGATTACGTCAGCCTAGCGTGTGGCTTCCGAAATTCATGGAACTCCGCTGCCGTTTTTGGGTAAGACAACGCGATCGCCATAAGGTCTTGTAGAGCCTGTCTAGCAAAGGCTTGAGTCAAGAATGATTCCGTAGAACTGCTTTGAGAACGCGAGAGCATGAGGGAGATAGACCAAGTTAATCTCCAAACTTCATGCCTGCACAGGCTAGCCAAGCCCCATTCTTGTATACACGTATTGCAAGTAAGGCTGCCTGTGGTTGAGGGCTAGTGCTAGTTTCTGACGCGGTATAAAAACTTAATGGCTGCTCTCAATTGTTCAGTGGGTTTGCGAGCCTGTTGGTTTTACAAGCGGAAATTCAACTTCTCGTCGTGAGACTACTGGCTTAGAATTTGGACTTAGTTTAAGCTGCTAAGTCTCAAAAATAGACAACATATGGGCCGAGTAATGTCTACCTCTGAATTAGATACAGTCATGCTGTAAGGGGCGGTTGACTCGACCCTTGCCTCTCAGCTATGCTTCAAAACGTATTTGGCATAGCCAACTAACGGTAGTTCATGCAGCAATCGCTACAGTCACTCGCCCTGCTCCTAGGGCTGCTGCTCCTGCGCCTCAGGCGCAGAACTACTTGACATACAAATTTTCCACCGCAGTATAAGCACCGGACGCCCTAATTTACGTTAGGCGGGTGCCCCTTCTGTCTTTGCAAATAGGCTCAGCATAGGTCTTCTCTTGGAGGCCTAGCACCCCATCCAAGGAGCACAGCGTCGCTGTGTCTTCCTGATTTGCGCAATCACTCAACCTAAATCTCACAATGCTGACTAATCCGTCCGTCAAGTACCGCCCTTTTCAGCCCGTCAACCTGCCCAATCGCACCTGGCCCAGCAGAACCATCAGCCACCCGCCGATCTGGCTGAGTACCGATCTCCGGGATGGCAATCAGGCTCTCATTGAGCCTATGAACCGCCGCCGCAAACTAGAAATGTTTCAGCTACTGGTAGCCATTGGCTTCAAAGAAATTGAAGTGGCTTTCCCCGCTGCGTCTCAGACAGATTTCGACTTTGTCCGCGACCTCATCGACGGCAACCACATCCCGGAAGATGTCACCATCCAGGTACTGACTCAAGCCCGTGAGCATTTGATTCGCCGTAGTTTCGAGTCGCTGCGCGGCGCGAAGCGGGCCATCGTCCATGTCTATAACGCCACCGCACCTACCTTCCGTCGGGTGGTGTTCCGCCAAGATAAAGCGGGCACCATTGCGCTGGCGGTGGATGCAGCGCGTCTGATTCAGGACCTAGCTGCCCAGCAGCCCGACACCCACTGGCGCTTTCAATACTCCCCGGAAACTTTTACCGCCACCGAGCTGGATTTCGCTAGGGAGATCTGCGACGCGGTGCTCGACGTCTGGCAGCCGACCCCCGACCGCAAAGCGATCATCAACCTCCCCGCCACCGTGGAAGTCTCTACCCCCAACGGCTTCGCCGACCAGGTGGAATGGATGCACCGCCACATGAAGCATCGAGCCAATACGGTCCTCAGCGTCCACACCCATAATGATCGGGGCTGCGCGATCGCCGCAGCGGAGCTGGCCCAAATGGCGGGGGCGGACCGGGTGGAAGGGTGCCTATTTGGCAACGGCGAGCGCACCGGCAATGTGGACCTGGTGACCCTGGCGATGAACCTCTACACCCAGGGTATTCATCCTGGACTAGACTTCTCCCACATCAGCGAGGTGGCCCGCACAGTGGAAGACTGCACCCAGCTACCCATTCACCCCCGCCACCCCTACGTAGGAGACCTGGTGTTCACCGCTTTTTCGGGCTCCCACCAAGACGCCATTAAAAAAGGCTTTGCCGCCCATGACCCTGACGGCATCTGGGATATTCCCTATCTGCCCATCGACCCGGCTGACCTGGGCCGCACCTATGAGTCAGTAATTCGGGTCAACAGCCAGTCGGGGAAAGGGGGGATGGCCTTTCTGCTGGAGCGGGACTACGGCCTGGCTCTGCCGCGCCGCATGCAAATTGAGTTTAGCCAGGTGGTTCAGCGGGTGATGGACGAGCGCGGCCAGGAGGTAACCGCCTCCCAGCTTTGGGAGCTGTTTCAGCAGGAGTATCTGCGGCGATCGCAGCCCTTCAAGCTAGATTCCTACCAGCTCACTGAAACTGGCCCAAACCCACAGATCAGCGCCACAGTGCAGTTCCGCAACCAGGCGTTTTCTATTGCAGGCTGCGGCAATGGCCCCATCGACGCCTTTTTAGACGCCTTGGGTATCCAGGTGAAGGTTCACCATTACGAGGAGCGATCGCTCTCCCACGGTAGCGATGCCCAGGCGATCGCGTTTGTGGAGCTAGCGGGAGACTTTGTGGCGACTTCCAC
>JBCCAG010000070.1:0-10420 GCA_039814955.1 Cyanobacteria bacterium P01_A01_bin.135 | reverse complement strand
TGTTAAGTGGAACACTCCCCAGGGCGAAACCGTAGGCACCGTGGAAGAGATGATTACAGAACCCCAGGAGGTAAATGGGCAAAAGGCCGACGCCTCCCCAGAAGATCCCCGCTACATCGTTAAGAGCGAGAAAAGCGGCAGTAAGGCGGTCCATAAGCCCGATGCCCTGAAGCGGGCCTAACGGCGCCGCATCGCGATACTAAACAGCGACACTTTGAGCCTCTGCCAAAACTGGCAGGGGCTTTACTATCTTCATATCCAGGGCGCTCTGCCGGCCTTAAGGCTGCTCTACCTTTAGCGAACGAGGGCGGCGATCGCCGAAGGCGGGTTGGATGATGGACAACGCAAAATTCACTCAATCTGAGCAAGTAGCCTTAAATCTACCGCCAATCGGGTGAACTATCTAACGTTTTCTAAAAAAAGCTTATTTCCATCCAATAACTCTGATAAGTAATTAAATACGACATATTTAAGTGCGTAGCCACTGAACGACAGGGGGAAAGCCCCCCTGACAGCTACGTTGACTTACTGCTCTCTACTTATCACCTGTAACTAGAGGAATTGAACCATGAATTCCCATATGTTCGACTTCTATGTTCCCCACGAGCTGCGGGACGCTGAACCTCTCGTCCCGGCCGTTTTGTCTGAGGCTGAGGACGTCACAGCTTCCCAGCAGGACGCGCGGGATAATGTGATCACCCTAATCGTTGCCGTTGTCCTATTTGGCATCAATGCTGTGGTCATCGGCAGCGCGATCGCTCAGTTCAGCCAATCGGTGCGCGTCCTATCTATGCCTCAGGCCGAGGTGCAGCATACAATGGGTGAATGGGTCGCAGGCCAGAAGCTACTGTAGCCTGCTGACAAGAGCCCACTGACAAAATTTCCTCATGCATCAGCGCTTATGCCAAGGGTCTTAAAGCGATCGTTCTTTCTTTGCCTTGGCCTCTTGCTAGCGTTAGCTCTGACCTTCGCCAGGGGAGCCACGACCCCAACCCTCGCCACCACGGCTATTAGCATAGCTGGGGCACATCCTCAGCACCCTGCAGAGCTCCTAGGGATAGGGCGGCGCGCTTACCAGGATCAACGCACTGATGATGCCATCGCCGCCTGGCAGGCGGCGGCTCAGGGCTTTGGGCAGCGGGGCGATCGCCTCCAAAAGGCATTGACCCTCAGCTACCTATCGATGGTTTACCAAGGCCAGGGCGCATGGCCCGAAGCAGAGGCGCTGGTAGCCCAGAGCTTAACGCAGTTGAGGCAATGGCGCTCTTCTGGGCCAGACCAGTCGCTTCAAGCGCTCACAATTCAAGGTCAGGTGCTCAATACCCAAGGAGCCCTGCAGTTTAGCCAGGGAGACTTGACTGCAGCCTTAGAGAGCTGGCAGCAGTCAGAACGCTTTTACCGGCAAGCAAATGACATTCAGCGCCTCACCGGCAGCTTGATCAATCAGGCCCGCGCGCTGCAGGCCCTGGGCTATTTTCTCCGGGCTCGCACCTTATTAGACCAAGCCCAGACTCAGCTTGAGCAGGCGGACCCGGCGCTACGGGTTATTGGGTTCCAGAGCTTGGGAGACACCCGGCGAGCTATTGGCGATTTGGGGGCTGCTAAAGTTGCCTATTCTCAAGGATTGGCAGCCGCTGAGACCCAGTCGCTACCGCGAGAGACAGCCGCCTTACTCTTGAGCCTGGGGCAGCTTGAGCAGCGACAGCAGCAGCCGGACGAGGCCCTA
The DNA here is from genome assembly GCA_039814955.1 of Cyanobacteria bacterium P01_A01_bin.135. Lineage (GTDB taxonomy): Bacteria > Cyanobacteriota > Cyanobacteriia > CAKZMO01 > CAKZMO01 > JBCCAG01. The sequence continues at coordinate 8,694 of JBCCAG010000070.1, read as the reverse complement.
TCGCTTTACCGCAGGGCGGAAAATATCGCCCCTGATCCGCTGCAGCAAGCCCAGGCGCGGGTGAATGAATTTGACCTACTGCTTAAAACTGGCGCCTGGGAATCAGCGCTCGCACTATCGCAATCCCTACCGGCCCAGCTCAAAGCGTTGCCCCCGAGCCGCGCTAGCCTCTATACCCAAACTAACTTTGCCCAGCATTTGATGGCATCTCAAGGGCCAGGTGTCGTTGGGCAGGCGGCGAACTTGTTAGGAACAACGGTGCAGCAGGCCCGTGCCCTGGGCGATCGCTATGCGGAAGCCTACGCCACAGGGTATTTAGGGCAAGCCTACGAGTTAACCCAACAATGGCCTAGTGCCAAAGCGTTGACAGAAGACGCCCTGCTAATTGCCCAGTCCCTCAACGCCACCGATATGGCCTACCAATGGCAGTGGCAGCTAGGCCGCGTCCTCAAAGCACAAGACAACTCAGACGGAGCGATCGCCGCCTATAAAACAGCGTTTCAGTCACTGCAGTCCCTCCGCTACGATTTGGCCACCATTGCCCCAGATGAACAGTTCTCTTTTCGTAAGAGCGTCGAGCCGGTTTACCGCGAGTATGTGGATTTACTGCTGCAGTCACCTGAGAATGACCCAGCCAGTCTGCAGCAGGCACGCCAGGTGATTGAGTCGCTAAAAGTTGCCGAACTGAACGACTATTTTCGCTCCGCCTGCATTGAGGGACAGGTAGTAGCGCTGGATCGGGTTGACCAAGCCAGCGCGGCGGTGATCTACCCCATCATGCTGACGGATCGGCTAGAGGTGATTGTCAGCCTGCCCAATCGCCCCCTGCAGCACCATTCCGTCCCGGTCGCTCGTGGGCAGGTCGAGGCAACTTTGAAGGAGCTGCAGCAGAACCTAGCGCGCCCATTCGTCACCCCGGCCAGTAAGAGGCTGGGCGAGGCGGTCTATAGCTGGCTAGTGCGACCCATCGAAGCGGACCTGCGCTTCAGTGAGGTGAGTACCCTGACCTTTGTGCTGGATGGCGTGCTGCGGTCGGTGCCGATGGCGGCGCTATTCGATGGCGATCGCTATCTGATTGAAGATTACAGCATCGCCCTCACTCCAGGGCTCCAGCTCATTGCCCCCAAGCCGCTGCGGCGGCAGGGCCTAGAGACCCTAGCGGTAGGTCTGACGGAGGCAAGACACGGATTTGGCGCCCTATCTAATGTGGACCTGGAATTAGCTCAGGTAGAAGCAACGGTTCCCAGCCGAGTGCTGCTTAACCAGAGTTTCACCAGCGAGGCCCTCCGTCAGCAGGTAGAGGCGCTGCCCTATCCAGTCGTACATCTGGCAACCCACGGCCAGTTTAGCTCCCGCGTCGAGGAAACCTTCATCCTTGCCTGGGATCGGCCCATTAGCATGAACGAGCTTAGCGCTATTCTCAAAGCGGGCGAGCTGACGCGCCAGACCCCCATTGAGTTGCTAATCCTGAGCGCCTGTGAGACGGCAACAGGAGATGAACGCGCGGCCCTAGGCTTGGCTGGGCTTGCGGTGCAGGCTGGTGCCCGTAGCACTATTGCCTCCCTATGGAGCTTGGATGACGAGTCGGGAGCCGTGCTAATAGGCCATCTCTACGACGGGCTGGCAAAGGCCGATATTTCTAAAGCAGAGGCACTACGCAAAGCTCAACTTGCGCTGCTCAACTCCCCCAATTACCGCGCCCCCCTCTTCTGGGCTCCGTTTGTGCTGGTAGGAAACTGGCTATAGATCCCGATCCTGCAGCCGCTCAGCTCGAGATGACGTCGTTGTTGTGGCAGTAACTGCGTCTAGTAAACTTGCTGCCCTTGGGGACAGTTTCGCCTTTCCTTCAGAAAAAACTTTGGCTGCAAGCCTGTCGGCTGACATGTCACTCTCCTGCCCGCCACTGCTGTAGTCAGTATAGTGGTACTCGCGCTGCACGGTAACCTCCAGATATAAAGAAGTAAGTTATCTGAAGGAATATATGGGGTACTTTTAGCAGTTATGCAGCGCTGGTTAGAGAAATGATACAGCGATTCTTTAGGCGGTTAAAGCGATTGTCGTCTTGAAGGTGTACATGACGCTGGCTTGAGTCATGGGTAAATATAAATAATGCTACGGGGAAGCCTCCTCATCGAAGACTTCCCCTGCCTAAGCACCAGAATCGGCTAAAAGCCTTAACGCTGCGTGTGCAACCGGACGCGCAAATGGCCCGACAGGTCAGTGCATTTACTGTAGGCTAAAAGCACCCATTACAGAACCCTTGAGAAACTAGCTGGTTGCAAGCGTTTTGAGCCTGCTGCTGCGTGCTATAGATTCCCGAGGCCCATGTGCCACACCATTGAGATCCCGTTCCCTTAGAGAGACTCTCGACCTCTCCAGTCTCACCCTCCTCTGTCTCAAGCGCTTTTACAAACTCTTCTAAGGTAGACTCTTCTGCCTCAAGCGCCTTCGTAAACCCGTCTTCTTCAATAGGATCCCCTCCAGCTGCGAAACCTCCAGCAAATGGTCTAACGTAGCAATTGCAGGTGTTTGCTCTGAGAACGCGCCAAAATGCCATAGTTTTTGTCCAAGTTTAACTCGTCAAGTGTAGATACAAAGCCCAAGCTATTATTCCGCAAATCACGTTGTCTTCTGACACCTTGAGTACCATCATCCAAACCTTGCAAATCTTTTGTGGATAGAACCTGCAGAACAAATCTTTAGCATCAAGACAACGAACAAGCTTAATATTTCGTAATCTTGAATCGGTTTTATCTCCGAGTTCTATCTAAAAAAGATACAAGACTGAGCTGGTTCAAGTTGAATCTATACAGATACAGAAACACATTTGACCTGCGGAACATAGATTCAGACCCTGTGCAAAGCCTCCTGCCCTTTAGATAGACCAAAGTCCATAGGAAAGACCTTACGATATCTAGTACGGGGCACTTTCAGCCTATATGCAAAGGCGGGTTTGGATGTCCCATAAGGCCGGCCACCGTAGTCCTGACCTACTGAGGCGGGCTCTTTACCGCGCTGTTAACTTTCACAGTTGTGTGAAGAGGGCATTACTGGCGACTGCGGGTTCTCAGCCACCAGCACGATTTGCCCTTGCGGATTTTTCAGCCAGCCCCAAGCTTCAACCAGCGCCGCTGAGATATCGGTACCATTATTTTCGGCTGAGCTTTGTTCCCTGTGCGCTGTCACAGCAGGCCGAATTTGGGTTGCTGTGATAGCCTCATCTCTAGCTTCAATGGGCAGCGCGTCCTGCCACAGCAGAGCAGTGGCTGAATCAGCCGGACCCTCAGGAATACCACCCCGCCCTGAAATAATGAATTCGCTGCCAGATTGGGCAAGGTCACGGCAGCTGCGGACGACCTCGGGGGCTACGAAGGCACTGGGCAACTCAACAGCAGACTGGCTAGGATCAACTTCAGGGCTCTGAATGATGATTTCACCAAAGTTAGCGCGGTTTTGGGCACTGGCGGTAATATCACTTTGGGAGGTAAGGAAGTCGCGGGGGGTGATGCCAAAGACGCCGCCTCTAGCAGTGATGCTGATATTGCCGCCTCTGCCATCGAATGCGTTGGCGACGATATCGCTGTTGTCGCTGGCAGTGATGAAGCGGGTGTCGATTGTGATATCTCCACCGTCACCGCCCGCTTCATCGGTACCCGCTTCAGTTGAAATCGTGCTGTTGCCCGCCAGGAGAAGTAGGTCATTGAGGGTGAGAGCGATATCGCCACCGTCGCTATCGAGGGTCGTAGCACTGACGCTGCTGTTGTCGGTTAGTACTAGGCGATCGCCCCTCAGCCTGATACTGCCGCCCTGCCCCCTACCTTCAGAGTCCACTGCAATACGTCCGCGATTGCGCAGAATCGTCTCGTCCGCCAGGATGTTTATATTGCCACCTCTGCCGGTAGAGTCAGACTCCGTACTTGATTCGATGACGCTGCGGTCAAGGACGAGTTGCCCAGCTTCAATGCGTGTTATCCCAGCGCCTCCGGCTCGGTTAGCGTTGCTGCTAATTTGGCTATTGGTCAAAGTGACCCGACCGGAGCTCACAATCGTAGTGCCTCCCGCTGGTCGATTTCCGTTGGCATCAGCTTGAATCTCTACGCGGCTGAGTGTAATGTTTCCAGAGTTCTCGATGAAGGTCCTACCTGCCTCACCGAAATCGTCAAAATCAAGCGTTAGCGTTTCCTCCGCAGACCCTGATGCGCCATTAAAGCTTTGGAAAGGAGCAGGAATTTCCACCTGACCACTTGTGATCACTTGTAAGTCACTGACCCTCAGGGCGTCTCCCGCACCTCGTACTTCGACATTGCCTGACCGGCCATTGCTGGAAAGAGTTAAAATCTCTAACCCTGAAACAGTATCCGATGTTATGGTAGCAGTCCCCCCAGCTTGCGCGATTTCTCCTGTAGCAGCCACGGAGAATACTGCCAACTGAACGTCGCTGCCCAGAATCTCACCTTCTGGGGCCGCCAAAGCTATATCTCCGGCGCGTCCAGCCGCCGCTGAGTTCGAAAAAGAGAAAGAGCGGAGATCGCTATCCGTGAAGATGTCTCCAGAGCTGGAGGAGATCGTAATATCGCCGCCTCTGCCGCTGTCTCCAGTTGCTGCACTAATTGACTCTGGTTGCAAGCTTGAAAGTTCAGAAAATGTATCAAACGTTGAAAACGAAGTTGCATCCAGTCGACTCCCATCAATCGAGATATCTCCAGAGCCTGAGGAAATTGTTATGTTTCCCGCGCTCCCGCTAGTTCCAGAGGTTGAATCTGGCATAAATGATTGTGGGTCAGCCAGCGTGGATGCACTGGAAGATGAGAACGAGCTAGAACGTAGTCCACGGTTAGTGATAACGATATCTCCATCACCCGATAAGACGGTGATGTTACCACCATTACCACTATCTCCAGACGCTGCTCGTGATACTAATGCTGACTCCGCGCTCACCGTAGACTCAGAAGTTGAAGATAGGCTGTTATCGATGACGATGTTTCCAGAATCTGAGGAGATAGTAATTGCTCCCCCATCACCACTAAAACCAGATACGGCACTCGATTCTAGAGGTTGGGTGAAGCCGGAAAAGGCTAGGGACCCTGAGTTTGAGGATAGGCTACCCAGGACCAGGATGTCTCCAGAGCTGGAGGAGATCGCAATAGCTCCGCCACGACCACTACTCCCAGCAACGGCATCTAAAGCTGAAATAGACCTAGAGTTCGCTTCAGAGTTGATGTTACTGCCGATTCTAATCTCTCCCGATCTAGAGGAGATATCAATGTCGCCACCATTACCGCTGTCTCCAGAAATTGTGGCTGAGGTTGCAGTTGAGCTGGAATTCAAAATACCATCGATTCTAATCTCTCCCGCTCCAGAGGAGACGTCAATGGCCCCGCCATTGCCGCTACCTCCAGTGCCATCTAGTTCTGAAAGCGAGAACGAGCTTAGATTGCCATCAATAAGGATATTCCCCGACCCTGAAGACACCTTGATACTGCCTCCGCTACCACTGTCTCCCCTCCGGGATAGTACCGAGGCATCCACATCGCCGAGTAGACTGACGCTCTCTCCAGCTCGTATTTGAATTTGCCCTCCGTTGCCGCTACCGCTACTCCCACTGCTGATGCCAGGGCTCCCTATCCGAATGCTGCCCACAGCATCTAAGGTAACGTTACCACCAAGCGCATTTAGAGAACTAGTGTCAATTCTCTCTGCTGTAATTTCGCCCCCAGCGATGATAGCCACCGCGCCGCCGCGCCCATCTCCACCGCTGCCAGATGTAACTACCCTGGCAACTGATGCCTGGTTTGCAGCATCGAGCGCTACCGAGCCGCTGATTCTATCCGAAGCAGCATTAACAATCAGTTGAGTCCCCTGGGCAGTTCCCCAAGGGGCGCCAGATCCAGCTTGAAGTAGGGCTCCAGAATCCACAGGAACTTCATCTGTAACTGTCAGGGTCCAGGTTCCCTCTGAGGGTTGCCCCTCAAAAACGGCCAGCCCCCCTTCCCCTTGAGGCCGAAATCGTCCATCAAATGGTGCAGCGCCGACATCGATTCCTATGGGCGCTTGGTCATCAAAAACCGTATCTTGAAAATTCTCGCCAGGGTTGCCCGTACCGATAAACAGCGGTAAAGACACTCCACTGGGCGAGGTTAAATCTGCAGACAGGTCGCCACTAAAAGTGTGCGCTGCCGAGAAGCGGACATCGAGATTGTTGATGCTGGCTGTCCCATTTGGGACGGTAAATGTAAAGCGAGTGGTGCCTGGACCAGAAGCAGTGGCATCTGGAATGGGACCACCCGCATCAACGTTGATGATGTCACCCCCGGTGATGTCTTGCTGCACAGTTGTGTCGATAGTCCCTAAGTTGAGATCAACCCCTGAGACAGTCAGATTCCGCCCGTTGGTCAGCAACGCGTCTTGCCGGTCTAGCATTACCACATCCCCCACGCCGTCTGCGTTGGCGTCAGCCATCAGAACGATCTCGCCCGTTCCAGCCGCAAATAGCAGCGCATCGTCGGTCATGTCGGCTACAGCGATGTCGTCCGCGGCAGCAATCAACAGGTTTGTCTCGCCAGATGGGCCAAATAAGTTCGAGGCTGCATTATCGATTATCTCAACCTGGTTTCCGAGCACCTGCGCGCTTCCACCAGGGGCTGCGAGGCGCACCACTGTTGAAACGGTGTCGCCAAGTAGCGTTAGCGTTTGCCCTGACCCGACCACCAAGCTAGCTTGATTGAGGATATTACCCCGGGGTTGATTTTGGGGCTGGCTGTTGAACTGTACCCCTAGCGGCACATTGACGCTCAGCAAAGACTCTTGAGGGGCGATCGCATTAAACTCACCTCCCCCAACAAACGCAAAGCGGTCCGCCGTGCTGGCGACAAAAGATCCGGCAACGTCTAACCGCGCGCTGGGGCCAAACAGAATGCCGTTGGGGTTGAGCAAAAACAAATCTGCCCCGCCTGCCACACCCAGCGTACCCAAAATGTCTGACCGCAAATTCCCGGTAATCCGGCCAAATACCCGCTCCACCCCGACGGGGTTCTCAAAATATACCCGTTGCCCGCTGCCAACGCTGAAGCGCTCAAAGCTGTGAAATAGGTTTGCCCCCCGCCGCGCCCCCGCCCGAATCAGGTCTGCTGCCGCCGCGTCTATGGTAATGCCGTTGATGACAAGCTGCGATGACTCCGCCCCCAGGGTGCTGTCGGGAACGATTTGAGCTGCTGCAGGGCTACTGGATAGTACGACAAGAGGCAAAGCCCACCACCAGCGGCAGAACGGGCGGGTCGACGGTGGAAACCAGTTTCGGACCATGGCTTGCGGCAGGTTAGTACGTAGAAGGTTATAGCGAAGTGGCACTGCCCAGATGTGACCCCAAGACCGTCTACCTATGGCCGGCTACTTAGACCAGCAGGTAGATAAACGGACAGGGCAGGAGTGATTTGATTGTAGAGCGATCGCTGCCTGCCTGCTCGCTAAGTAACTAAGACAACATAATAAAACGGCCTGCCAGATATGGCGGGCCGCATCTATGCTGTTGGTCTGAAGTTGGTCTGAAGCTGCTAGCTCAAAGAGACGTACGGGTAGAGTAAGGTGCTAGCTAAACTCGAACGCCATCATACAGCGGCTGCTGCGACGCCCGGTCAATACCAAGGGTGCAATCAGCGACAGCGCGAGCCCCAAAAGTCGGCGGCTTGCCGGCAACAATGCCCAATCATGGGATAGGGCAAAGCGGGGAGAATTGTATCGACGTCAGGGGTGATGCCACGGTGTCTGAGTTGCATAACAGCCTCCAAATGACCAGGATGCCAAGGGGGCTAGGCATCCTAAAAGTGTATATGGATGGCCTGAAAAGATTATGCAGGCGAGGCAGCCGGAAACCCTTACTCTGCCAAGGCAGCTTCACAGCAGGTCAAAACCGGGGCGCTTGCCGCTTCGGTCAGCCCTACTTGATCCAGCAGCGTCGTCCAAGCTCGCCGGCTGTCTACATCCATCCCGTCGTGCTGCAGTCGCCGCCCCACAATCGTCAAGGCATCATGCCAAATCCCTTGGTTCGCGTAGGTTCGGGCCTGGCTCAAAGACAGCTCCGCCTCAGCGGTGGCCGTCTCGGTGGGGACCCGCTCAATAATACCCTGCACAAATACAGCGGCTGCAGGCCGGTCGGGATCGCAGAATAGGGAAAGCGTCCAGACGTGGGGCTCATTCACCGGCAAATCGACGGTGTCAGGCAAAGTAACCGCCAAGCTCCCTGCCGCTGCCTCTACCATGAGGGAAGTGGAATAAAGGAAGTTATCCTCAGCATCTTGCACTACCAGCTCTAGGGGGGTTGCTGCCGTTACCGCAGCGGGCAAATAGAACCACAGGGTCGGCTGCGCTGCCGTCGTTTGTCCCCAAACCTTGCCTTCGGTAACGGGTACCAGCGCCGCTAAATCGCCATAGTTTTGGCAGAGGCCGCGGCTAGCTCCCCCTGAGCGCCGCCCCACAGGAGCCCCTTGTCCCGGCGGCGGATCGGGTGGGTTGTAAATTACAGTCCCAGACTCAGACGGCTGTGGCTGCGGCTGAGTAGGGCGCTCGGCCTGAGCCTGGCTCGGTTGAGGAAGATTGAGCAGCGGGAGTAACGTCAGGTTGACGAGGGTAAATGGGGAAATTATCTTGGGTTTCATAGAACAGTGTGAATGCGGTAAACGGTAGGAAACAGAGGAGAGG
>JBCCAG010000111.1:0-8443 GCA_039814955.1 Cyanobacteria bacterium P01_A01_bin.135 | reverse complement strand
GCCGGTACCCCATGGATCAAGCTCATTAAGCGCTCATCGGGGGTATAGGTCGAGGGTCTCAGGCACTGCGCGATATTTCGACCTGATTTAAGCAAGTGAAGCGATAAATTTTCATGTTGCTTAGAACCAAGTAGCGCCAGCAGTACGGCATCACTTCCCCTAAATTGCAATGGGCGACTGTTGCGAGGCTGCGCTTGCCAATGCCGATAGTCTGAACTTTCCAACATCGCTTTCCATTGCATAAGAAACGGGCGATGGCTTTCGGTTGCAGACATGCAGCATCCGGAGGGAACTCGCCTGTAGCGACGACCGAGCTCCAGCTTCCAACCCGCGGTGTGCTCGTGGGTATCGAAGTGAGAAGCACGAGGAAGCTGAGAGGCGACTAAAGTATGGCTGGGGGCATCATAGAGCTGATGGGGCAGAGGCTTGGCCACAATCATATCGCTATCAAACCAAATGGCTCTTTCGTACCCTTGAGCTAATGCCCAAAGAAGTAGTGAGGGCTTTACATTCCAGCCGCTGAGCGCAAGCGTGTCGCTGTGCAGAGTCACGGGATACTGCCTCAGCCAATCCTGCAAGCCTGGGGTTGCTTTAGGCGCAAATAGGTGAATGTCGATATTCGGTAAATTTTGACGCAAGCTTAGAATTAAGAGCTTTATGCCAACTTCGTATAGAGGTCTATCTTCATAGATGGTAATTGCGGCCTTTGAAGTCTTCATATTAAATTTTATGAGTCTTGCAATTAACTGCCGGGCTATTAGCGAATGGTCAAACCTTGTGGCAACCCTGAATAATCACTGGTATCGAATCTTGCAGTACTCAACCTAAAATCTTAGTCTTGGCAGTCCAACTAGCGTGGAGTTGCCTGAGCTTGCGGCACAGATGCGCACCGCCTCTACAGCGACCCCTTAGATGTCCTGATACCGTAGACCCGGAAAGTGGCGACAACAAACAGCGACAAACCGTTTACCGATCCTTCTAGTGTCGTTCCAACTCAAGCTCTCACTACAAATATCTTACAGAGATCAACCCAAAGGTTGATGTAGTTATCTTTTAGAATCGTGGCTAATGATGAAATGTATTTAAAAGTATTTTGCGAAATTCAAGTGCATGACCAGGCTCAGGCCCTGCCGGTGGGGAACTACAGCCGCTAAAGCGGATGCGCCAACGTAGCTACACGGCACATCCTCAAGCAACGCCGCTGGGAATATCCCATAGCGACATTTTGTGCCTGAGCACCTCAATCCACAGCGATCGCCCAGCTCAGCCATTTGAGCAGCTCAGAACTGAATCTTTAGATAGTCCTCTTCAATCTTTGCGCCGGAGGGCTGCCGCGCTGCAAGCGCCTGGGGCAGTACTAGGTTGCGGCGGTGGTTGCCGATGCGAATGTTGAGCTCGTCCCCCGTTTTACTCAAATCAATCTTGTCTTTGGGAATGCCGGGCAAATACACCTCTAGGCTGAAGTTATCCTGCTCTTCCACCACCCGCAGCGTCGTCTCCTTGTAGTAGACCTGGGTCGGGTCTTCATCGGCAAACAGCGTCTCTTTCAGTCGCTCCAGCGCTTCTAGACCGCACATCTCCTGGGTAAATAGCGGCACCTCTTTTACCGGCAGGGGGTGGAAGTTTTCGTGAATTTCGCGGCGGTACTGCTGCTGGTTTTCCTTCCACTGCTTAAAGAAGGGGTCGGTGACGGAGTCGGGAATGATGCGGTTGGCTACCACCATATCGGTAGCCACGTTATACAGGCTGAGGTAGGCGTGGGCCCGCAGGGATTCCTTAATCACCATCTTCTCGGGGTTCGCCACCAGCCGCACTGAGGTTTTTGTGTTGTCCACCAGCACCCGCTCTAGGGCCTCAATCTGCTCGTAGAACTCGTAGGGAGCATCCATCACCTCTCGGTTGGGGAGGGAGAAGCCAGCAATGGGGCGAAACAGGGGCTCCACCAGGGGGCGCAGGGCGACGGACATGGCCTGCAGGGGTTTGTAGAAGCGGCGCATGTACCAGCCGGCTACTTCGGGTAGGCTCAGCAGCCGCAGCGCTGTGCCTGTGGGGGCGGAGTCGATAATTAAGACGTCAAATTCACCTTCATCGTAGTGGCGCTTCATGCGCACTAGGCTAAAGATCTCATCCATGCCCGGCAAAATGGCCAATTCTTCCGCCTCGACCCCGTCTAGTCCCCTCGCCTGCAGCACTTGGGTGATGTATCGCTTCACCGCGCCCCAGTTGTTCTCCAGCTCCATTAAGGCATCCAGCTCCGCACCCCAAAGGTTGGGGCGCACCTCGACCGGGTCATGGCCAAGCTCGATATCAAAGCTGTCAGCCAGGGAGTGGGCTGGGTCCGTACTCAGGACGAGGGTCTTGTGGCCGAGCTCTGCACAGCGCAGGCCTGTCGCTGCAGCGACAGACGTTTTACCGACGCCGCCTTTTCCGGTCATTAAGATTACGCGCATGAATTGGCCTTTGATGTAGTCAGGTAAGTAGAAGGCTATAAATAGACGACGCTCTCAGGGAGTTCGCTCCCCCAGCGGGGAGCGAACTCCCAACATCGTTTAATTGTGGCTAGCCACTTACCTTTACCTTAACGAGTTTTGAGTCCCTGGGCCGTGGGGTAAGGGAGAATCCTTCCCTCGGCTCAGACTTTTTCTGTGCGCTTGGAGCCAATAACGCTTAAGTAGTGCTCTAAGAAGGGTAACCCCGCGATCGCAGGCAGCAGGTAGCGGGAGGTGCACAGCAGCCCCAGCGCCGCCCCCACCTGGGCATTAAAAAACGGGGCGTAAAAGGCGATTAGCGCCGCATCCCGGGTGCCCACCCCAGCGAAGGTGAGGGGCAGCAGCCCCGCGAGAATCGCCAGGGGCGACAGGGCTAGGTTCGTCACGAAAGGGACCCAGGCCTTAAGGGCCAAGATGAAAAACCAAATTTGCAGCAGGTGCAATAGCCAGATACCCACCGACATGCCGGTTACCGCCAGCAGGCGATCGCTCCTCCAGACGTAGCGGTGCATCGCCTCCCAAGATTGGTGCATCTCCGCCAGTTTGCGGCGTAGCTTACCGGGTGCTAGGGCCTGGGCGCTGCGAAAGGCTAGGGTGGCCACGCGGGGAGAGGCCAGCACCAGAGAGCCCAGAATCAGCCCCGCCAAAATCACCGCCGTCATCAGCAAAAACGGCCCGTTTTTAGGCTCGTAGAATAGCAAACCAAAGGCGCACCACAGCAGCAGCGACAGCATGTCGCAGGCCTTCTCAAATATCACCAGGGACACCGCCAGCGGGCCGCTAATGCCACCGCGATCGCGCATGAAGTAAGCCTTGGCAATGTCTCCCATTTTGGAGGGCAGCACCATATTGAGGCTGCTGGCGGCGAGGATCAGCCGGTTGGCTTCCAAGGCGCTGAGCCTGGCTTGGGGCGGGCTCAATATCTGCAGCCGCCAGGCCGTGGCAGCGGTGATCGGCACTACCATCAGCAGGCTGATGGCCATCCACAGCAGGTCGCAGTCGCGGAAGACCTGAAGCAGCCCTTGAAAGTCGATTTTCCAGTAGATGAGGGCCAAGATGCCCAGACTGACAACCAGTGAAATGAGACGCTTCATATCCTAACTTCTGAACAATTGGAGAGCGGGCATCGCTGCTTCGCTCCACATACCACCGCTGGATTTAGCACCGCTGTGGGTCCGATTTAAACCCTTGATGAGGAAACGCCGAAGCCTTTCGACAGCAATACGGCGGGTAGGCTATAACGGCGCTAGGTCATCAGCGCTCTGACGCCTTGGGCTGAGGACGCATTGACGAGTCTTGTCCTTAATACATCTCCGACGCTTAGCGAATGATTGATCTTACCGCCTGCCCGGATACTGCCGCTAGCCATTGGGCCGGGTTCACCTGGCAAACCTTTGATGCGCTTACTCACTATAAGCGGGTGATCGTGACGCTGCTGGCCTTTGCGATCCTGCCTTGGATTGGCAAGCTGCCCTTCAAGCGCTGGATTAGTGCCCTTAGCCTGGTGACCCTGTCGCTCTACGTCACCCTGGCCTCTCCCCTATCTACCACCGTTGGCCTCAAGGCGCTGACACTGCCAATTTCAGAGGCAGCCCCCAGGCACGATGCCGATGCCATTGTTGTCTTGGGCCGCGGTGATGAGCTCCAGCCAACCCGTGTGGATGCAGCGACGGCGCTATGGCAGCAAAACCGTGCCCCACGGATCTTTGTCAGTGGCCGGGGAGATGCCCCCAAGCTGATTGAGCAGATAGCGGAGCGGGGCGTTCCTGCTGCAGCCATTGATGGTGAGCCTTGCTCCAGCACCACCGAGGAGAATGCACAATACACCGCCAGCATCCTACGACCCCAGGGGGTGCAGCGCATCATCTTGGTCACGGACGGTCCCCACATGCTGCGATCGCTGCTGACCTTCCGCAGCCTAGGCTTTGATGTCACCCCTTATGCGACACAGTTGCCGAGGGAGAAGCTAGGGCGAAACCGCTCCAAGTTCCTGATTGCCCGCGAGTATATGGGCATTGTCAGCTACGGGGTGCTAGGCCGCTTTTTTCCCCGTGAGGTAGCGATAGATGCGCTTCCCAGCCCTGAGCGAGGGGAGCAGCCGATGGGTCCGGTGAGGGGTGCGGCCTAGCTAGCCGCAGCGGCCCTGGCTATGGGTGAGCTGGGTCAGCATCTCATCACGGGAGCTGGCCGGCGCTTGGCAACTGAGCCCCTGACAAACGAGGCCGATGGCCCCTGCCGGCAAATCTGCTAGTTTGCCCACCAGCGGTGGCCAGTACTGGGACAGTATCGCCGCCGCTGGGTTAGTTCTCAGCAGGGTGTGGTTTTCGAACCAGTCCAGGCTGCTCAGCAGGCCGGGGCAGCGCTGTCGGCATAGCTGCGGCGAATCAGCAGGTTGCCGCTGGCGTCGGTAGCCGTATTAAAGTAGCCCCCCTGATCGCTGCCGAGCCAGCGGTCAAATTCCCCACGTACCTGGGCGGCGGGCCCCGGCCTAATCGGCAAGGCCAGCCCCAAAATCATTAAGCTATTTCAGGCCACAATCATCTTGGTGTCAGCCACCGGCGGAATGTGGCCGGGCCAAGCCGTTTCTTTTGCTTCGGCTGGGGTATGGTTAACGGTGTTATGGCGACGTCGCCCTTCTGGCATCGCCCTCCTAGAATTTATATTTGGTTTAGGCTTGAGGATGGCTGCAGCGCAGCGAATTGGGTCAATTCTTGAGGAAACTCAACATGAGCATGTTTACTGGACTGAGCGATCGCACCACAACGGGCAACCTGGGCATCGCGGTGATTGCCGGCGTGGGTGGCACAATCACCTTTCAAGATTTCGAGACCACTGCTGACAGCGACTTGCAGGCCTGCTTAACTATCAACGGCGACCTGGAAAAGCGGACGATCGATCTAGGGGAGCTTCCCCAGACCAGCGGCACCTTTAACATCAACTTTCCTGACGGCACAGATATGAGCCTCTTTAACACGCTGATTGTCAAGGCGGGAGAGGTGCCCGTAGGCAAGGCGCGGATTGCCTAACCGCTAGCTATCGCTTTGGTCTCTCTGCTTCGACAGCGATTGAAGTGAGGCGCTACAGAGAACGGAGGACTTGATGACGCTGTCTTAGCATCATCAGCTTAGACCCTGAGGCCTAGGGGTATCTCTAGCCCAGGTTAGACGCATTTTACTCTTTTATACAATTAAATAATCTTAATCTAAGCCCTAGCTCCATTTAAGCGGTGGGCTCGGGACGTTTTGACCCCGAGCTAGATGCTGGATTGGGGCCAAAACAAAATCATTCACACAACTTATTCTTTTACTTGCCAAACCCTGGTACCACTAAAGATGCGCCGCTTGTATCAATTTGTGAGTCAATAGTCGGGCCATTCTTAACAAGAACATAAAGACAATCTGAATTTTATTTTTTATTTGGGATCATTGGAAAGTACTGTCCTGCAAAGCGCCTAGCCGCTGAAAATTCCGATCCCGCAAGATCTTTTTAGGGTAAAACTGAAGTTAAGTTGAGTTAGTTTTTTCTGCATGAAAGGCCCATCTTGTCTAGTATCCTCTTGTCGTAACTGCCGGAGCTATATGCCAACGGGCAGGCGCGGAGGTGAGTGCCAGCGCATGAGTATTCCCGTGCAGGGGGGATGGCGGGCCTGTTCCTTGGCGATTCCTGCCTTCTCTGCATGGCACGAGTGGGAGCTGGTAATGGAGACCAGCCCGATCGATGCGGAAACCTTGGCGAGCTACGCGCTAGCGTTGCCGCCCCTGCGTGAGATGCCTGTCTGCAGTGGCTCTAGCGAATAGCCATTTTCTCTGCGGTTAATTTTCTCTGCGGTTAATTGAGATCCTAGCGACCAAACCAGGCCGCTAGGGCGATCGCCAGACCATCTGCCGCGTCGTCGGGGCGGGGAATCTGCGCTAAGTTCAGCTCACGGGCCACGGCATCTTGCACGGCCGCCTTGTCGGCGTTGCCGTAGCCCGTCAGGGCCTGCTTAACCTGAGCCGGTGTAAATTCGGTGTAAGGGAGATTGTGCTGCGCCAGCACCAGCAGCACCACCCCCCGGGCCTGGGCCACCTGAATTGTGTTGCCCATCCGATAGAAGAACAGCTTCTCGATGGAGACCAGATCGGGCTGGCTTTGGCCGATCAAGTCATTGAGATCGCTGAATAGGGTGCAGAGGCGATCGCCAATAGGGGTATGGGCGGGGGTCTGAATCACCCCAAAATCTACGGGCTGGATCGCGTCACTGCCGCTCTGCCCTTCGATGAGCCCAAAGCCCAGGATGGCGAGCCCCGGATCGATGCCGAGAATCCGCGTCATGCCGGGATCAAGGGCTGCACCGCCTAGGCGGCATCCGGCATTGGTAGCCCAAACACCGTGCTAAACACCTGATTCACCTTGTAGCCCGAGTCCATGGACTCCAGTGGGTCCTTGCGTAGGCGATGGCGTAAGCACAGCACAATCACCCGCTGGATGTCGTCGGTGGTCACCTCTGTGCGTCCTTCTAGGGCCGCGATCGCCTTGGCGGCCCGGTTGGTGACGATATCCCCCCGCAGCCCGTCCACATCGAGCTCGGCGCACACCTGGGAAATCTGCACCCGCAAATCATGGTCGATGCTCACCTGCTTGAGGCGCTCCTGGGCTCCCACAATTTTTTCTTGAACGGCAGACTGCTGCGCCTCGTGAGACGCTAGGTAGCTCTGTGGGTCTTTGTCAAAGGTGGTGCGCTCTTCGACGATCTTCACCCGCAGGGCCGGGTCTTTGACGGTGCGAATTTCCGCATGCATCCCAAAGCGGTCCAGCAGCTGGGGGCGCAGCTCCCCCTCCTCCGGGTTACCGGAGCCCACCAGCACGAACCGGGCCGGGTGGCGGATGGAGATGCCCTCCCGCTCCACTGTGTTCCAGCCGGAGGCTGCGGAGTCCAGCAGCACATCCACTAGGTGGTCATCCAGCAGATTAACCTCATCTACGTACAGGATGCCCCGGTTGGCTTGGGCCAGGAGCCCCGGCTCAAAGGCCCGTACCCCTTCAGTTAGGGCTTTCTCAATATCGATGGTGCCGCAGACCCGATCTTCAGTGGCTCCCAGGGGCAGGTCCACCATGGGCACTTTCTTGGCGCTGGTCTGCACCGATTTGCCGTCAGACATCGCCTCGCGCACCCAGTCGCTCATCAGCTCGGGATCGCTGGGGTGGCTGTTGAAGGGGTCATCTGCCGCTACGTCAATTTCGGGCAGAATATCTGCCAGGGCCCGGATGGTGGTGGATTTGCCGGTGCCGCGATCGCCCATAATCATCACCCCACCAATTTTGGGATCGATGACGTTGAGCATCAGGGCCAGCTTCATTTCGTCTTGACCCACAATCGCGGTAAAAGGGAAAACAGCGCGGCGCGCTGCGGAGGTCGAAGCAATATTCACGGGGACGGTGCTGAGCGAGAGGCGCTAATAAGGGTCTACATCGAGTCCTCATTGTGACATATCGAGATGCAAAATCGCCGGGGCCCGGTGAGAGAAAGGCCTGCTGCGATTTCCCCCTTCCAGCATCGGGAATTCCTATCCGCAAGTCCGTTGCGCATTGCCCTGGCCCTTGCGCAGCGCCCCCAAGCGAGTTGAAACCACCACGCAGCGCTGCAGCCTGGCGGGGGTGACAAGGGTTAGCCGCCCTAGCTGGCCGCTGACGTAGCCCTGATGGTCAAACTGAACGGCGTAGTGGTCGGCCTGCTGGCGCAGGGTAGAAGCCCCAGCGTCGATGCTGATTTGCCGGTGGCCCTGCAGCGATTGCCACGCCGATGGAGATGGCACCCGATGACTGGGGTGCCGTGCCCATTCGACCCCTGCTGGTGCGGAGCGAAAGCTGGCCTGCCAGGGGGTGCGCTGGGCGATCGCCTGCTGCTGGGTTTGCCAAATGACGCGGTAAAGCTGGTCTTGCGCTTGGATGAGCTGCTGCCGCTGCACGAAGGT
>JBCCAG010000213.1:0-6093 GCA_039814955.1 Cyanobacteria bacterium P01_A01_bin.135 | reverse complement strand
GCGATCGCAAGGGCAAGGCCGGCAGACCCGCAAACTCGCTTCCAGCGCTAACAGCCCTACCTACTTTTTCTTCTTCTGCGGCTTGGTTTGAATTGTCACTGGCCCATTTACCAGCGTCTGGCAGGACAGCCGGTAGGTCTCGGGGTACTTCTTGAGCTTGCGGTTCTCTACATCAGTACGGGGGGAAAGATTGCCCATGCCGTCGACTACCTCAACAATGCAGGTGCCGCACTGCCCGTAGCCGCCGCAGTTCATCAGCTTGCCGGTAAATGTATAGATGTCGACGTTGTTCTCTAAAGCCTTAAACCGTAGGTTTGCACCGTTCGCCGCTACCACCTCAATATCTTCGTCAACAAACTTGATACTGCTCACAACGCTGGCTCCTAAATGCCTATAAAAAATTGGATCCCCTGGCAGGGCCGTGCCTGCTCCCATGCCCCCTTGCAATAGGGTCGGTCAATGGTTACACTTCTTTATACACTTTCATTTTTACAATTGAATTGTCAAACTGTCTAAGTCAAATTGTCTAGGGATAGGAGGAGCGTAGTCGATGGGACTACCGTGGTACCGAGTACACACAGTCGTCATTAATGACCCAGGGCGACTGATCGCCGTACACCTAATGCATACAGCACTGGTTGCCGGTTGGGCGGGTTCGATGGCGCTCTATGAGCTAGCTATCTTTGATCCGAGCGATGCCGTTCTAAACCCCATGTGGCGTCAGGGCATGTTCGTCCTGCCGTTCATGGCTCGCCTCGGTGTAACCGAGTCTTGGGGCGGCTGGAGCATCACGGGCGGCACAGCTGTCGATCCAGGCTTCTGGTCGTTCGAGGGTGTGGCCGCTGCACACATCGTATTGTCTGGTCTGCTGTTTTTGGCTGCTTGCTGGCACTGGGTCTACTGGGACCTAGAGCTGTTCCGCGATCCGCGTACGGGTGAGCCGGCGTTGGATCTACCGAAGATGTTCGGCATTCATCTATTTTTGTCTGGTCTTCTCTGTTTTGGTTTCGGCGCATTCCACCTGACCGGTCTTTGGGGGCCTGGCATGTGGGTTTCTGACCCATTTGGTGTTACCGGCAGCGTCCAGCCGGTTGCGCCAGCCTGGGGACCCGAGGGATTTGACCCATTCAATCCGGGCGGCATTGTGGCCCACCACATTGCCGCGGGCGTGGTTGGTATCATCGCTGGCCTTTTCCACCTGACTGTCCGCCCGCCGGAGCGACTATACCGAGCGCTGCGGATGGGTAACATTGAGACTGTCCTCTCCAGCAGTATCGCGGCGGTCTTCTTTGCGGCCTTCGTGGTGGCTGGCACCATGTGGTACGGCAGTGCCGCAACGCCGATTGAGCTGTTTGGCCCTACCCGCTATCAGTGGGACAGCGGCTACTTCCAGCAGGAAATTGACCGGCGGGTACAGAGTGCTGAGGCAGCAGGTCTGTCCGAGAAGCAGGCCTGGGAGCAGATTCCCGAGAAGCTGGCGTTCTACGATTACGTTGGCAACAGCCCTGCCAAGGGTGGTTTGTTCCGTGTTGGTCCGATGAATAAGGGAGACGGGATTGCTCAAGGTTGGCTGGGTCACCCTGAATTCACCGATGGGGAAGGCCGAGCGCTGACAGTGCGTCGTCTGCCTAACTTCTTCGAGACCTTCCCCGTGCTCTTGGTTGACCGGGATGGGGTCGTCCGCGCTGATATTCCCTTCCGGCGGGCTGAATCGAAGTATAGCTTCGAGCAGACTGGTGTTACGGTCGCGTTCAAGGGCGGTGAGTTGGACGGTCAGACCTTCACTGAGCCTGCCGTTGTCAAGCGTTACGCCCGTAAGGCGCAGCTCGGCGAGCCGTTTGAGTTCGATGCTGAGACGCTAGAGTCCGACGGCGTTTTCCGCACCAGTACCCGTGGCTGGTTTACTTACGGCCATGCGGTGTTTGCGCTGCTGTTCTTCTTCGGCCACATCTGGCATGGGGCCCGCACGCTGTTCCGGGATGTATTCGCGGGTGTTGACCCCGATCTATCTCCCGAGCAGGTGGAGTGGGGTTTCTTCCAGAAGGTCGGCGACAAGTCTACCCGTCGCGAAGAGCCTATCTAGGCTTGCTCACTGAAGCTGCTGCCGCTTAAACGGCGGCAGCTTCAAGGGGTGGTTTGATGGTAGACTTGACTGTACTATGAGCTGGTAAGAGGACTATTCGCCATGGAGAGCGTTGCCTACATTTTGGTTCTGGCTGGTGCCATCGGGGTTCTATTTTTTGCGATCGCATTTCGCGAGCCACCCCGGATTAACAAGGACTAGCCGAAAGGCTGACCACAAAAATTAGTGGCCCCGCTGTTGAACTGCTGGCTATAGTCAGAGCGCCACAGCAGCGCTGGATCAGGCCACGGATTCTTCAGAGCCCTACCGATGCATTCGGTGGGGCTTTTTGGTATGCCTTCATCGAGTAAACGTCCCCTCAGATGCAATATCCTTGGCCAAGCTACTTTTCGGACACAGCAAAGAATAAGGCGAACTGAGAGCACTGCACTTTTGATTCTGTGCTTTTAGCTCTGTTATGTCACCACGCTCCGCACCTCAAAACCGTGCCCGTAGCGTCTATACAATCGAGGTACGGTACCGATAGCGTCTATTCGTGTTACGCTGAGCCTTAGTGGGGCAGCGTTGCTCTACAAACTTGAGTTGGTAAATAATTTAGTAGCGGTTGTAAGGGCCAAACATTATGCGATGCCCATTCTGTCAATTTCCTGACAACAGAGTGCTCGAATCTCGATCGGCTGAATCAGGGCAGAGCGTCCGCCGTCGCCGAGAATGCCTAGAATGTAAGCGACGCTTCACGACCTATGAGCGCATCGAGTTTGTGCCCATTACAATTGTTAAACGGAACGGAAATCGTGAAGCCTTCGATCGCTCTAAACTGCTGCGGGGCATTGCGCGGGCCGCCGAGAAAACCGATCTGTCCGTGGTGCAGCAGGAGAATATTGTCGAGGAAATTGAAGTGCTGCTACAGCAGCAGGCTGGGCGGGAAGTGACGAGTCAGGAGCTCGGTGAACTGGTTCTGGCGCAGCTTCGTCAGTGCAATGAGGTTGCCTACGTGCGCTTCGCCTCTGTGTATCGGAAATTTACCGGTATTCGTGATTTTGCCGAGGAGTTGAACCACCTGCAATCAGAGGATGAACCTCACAACTCTCAACCCGTTGACGTTCCAGAGCTGTCTTCCCGCTAAGAGATTTTTATTCATGTTGTCCCGAGAGTCGTGGTAACTAGAAGCAATAGGGCTTATAATAGGTTTTCTGAGCGGAATAGGCTGGACGGTGTTTACCCGGGCGCAACGCTGAAGCTGCCTCTTAGGGCTGCTCAATGCGTAGCCTCAAATCGGCAAACCTAAATATTGACGCAGTATCACAAACGGAGACAGGTATCAGAACCCGCATGGTGGAACAACTAGAGAAAGAAACCCATAGCTTGGACAGCATAGGCTTTACCCACGACGACTTTGCCGCCCTACTTGACAAGTACGACTATCATTTCAGCCCTGGCGATATCGTGGCGGGCACGGTATTCAGTTTAGAGCCGAGGGGTGCATTGATTGATATTGGCGCTAAAACCGCAGCTTATATTCCCATTCAGGAAATGTCCATCAACCGGATTGACGCGCCCCACGAGGTGCTGCAAGCCGACGAAACTCGTGAGTTCTTTATTCTCACGGACGAGAACGAAGATGGCCAGTTAACCCTCTCCATTCGCCGAATTGAGTATATGCGGGCCTGGGAGCGGGTCCGACAGCTCAAAGCGGAAGATGCCACCGTGCGCTCTGAAGTGTTTGCGACGAACCGAGGTGGTGCACTGGTTCGTATTGAGGGACTGCGTGGGTTTATCCCGGGCTCTCACATTAGCACCCGCAAGCCTAAAGAAGATCTAGTGGCAGAGGAGCTACCGCTGAAATTCCTGGAGGTCGATGAGGAGCGCAACCGTCTCGTTCTTAGCCATCGGCGTGCCCTGGTCGAGCGGAAGATGAATCGACTTGAGGTTGGCGAAGTTGTGATCGGTAACGTCCGCGGTCTGAAGCCCTATGGTGCGTTCATTGACATCGGCGGCGTCAGCGGTCTGCTTCACATCTCTGAGATTTCTCACGATCACATTGATACGCCCCACAGTGTCTTCAATGTCAACGACGAGATCAAGGTGATGATTATTGATCTCGACGCAGAGCGGGGTCGAATTTCTCTATCGACCAAACAGCTTGAGCCGGAGCACGGCGACATGGTCAAGAACCCGGATCTCGTTTACGACAAGGCCGAGGAGATGGCCGAGAAGTACCGGGAGCGCGTCCTGCAAAAGTCCCAAAGTGACCCGAACGGTGCAGATGGGGATGACGCTGGCTATGAAGAGGCTTAGCGGCAGCAGAGTCATTGGGCAAGCTTTTTCAAGGGGCTGACACAGCTTTGAATGAGTTGGCCGTGGTAACGCAATGGCTGTGATTGCGTTGCGCTGTTCCGATAGCCAATTGCCCTCCGGTGACAACCGCCACATTGCCGGTGTGAGTGCTGTTTTGTTTGATAAGGACGGCACCCTCGCTGATCCCACTGAGCTTTTGACTCGGATAGGCCGCCAGCGGGCCCGGCTAATAGACGCCAAAGTTCCTGGCGTACAAGAGCCGCTGCTAATGGCCTTTGGTATTTCCGCTGATGGCCTTGACCCAGCGGGACTGATGTCTGTGGGAAGCCGCTGGGAGACTGAAGTGGCTGCTGCTGCTTACGTGGCAGAAACCGGTCACGGGTGGCGAGAGGCGATCGCCCTTGTCCAAGACAGCTTCGCGCAGTCAGAGCGTGGCTGGGGGCGCAAGGCTGATCACACCCCCCTCTATGCTGATGCGCTACCTTGCCTACGGCGACTGCATGGGGCTGGGCTACGCTTGGGAATTGCCTCCGCTGATACCCCAGAGAACCTGCAGGATTTTGTGGAGCGCTACCGCCTGGCCCCCTACTTCACAACGGTTTTGGGAAGCGATCGCCGGCTTGCTAAGCCAGAGCGTGAGTTTTTGACCCGCGCCTGCGACGACTTAGGGGTGACGCCGTCAGAGCTGTTGGTGATCGGAGACTCGGCATCCGACTTTGACCTAGCCCGCCAAGGGCCCGCAGCAGGCTGTGCCCTGGTAAACCGGGACGGCGGGGTTTCAAACATGGAAAATCAGACGACGCAAGTGATAAGCGCCCAGATTATCCCCAGCTTAGACGCCCTACAACCGTGCTGAGCGCCCCTATGCTTACCACCCGCGACCAGGTAGAATTAATCAGATTATCCGATTGGCAGAGCGCCGTCTGTTATGACTACGCCGAGTTAACGCCCGCTGGATTCGCACCCTGTACCCCAAGTAAGTCGTGAGGTTGTTTCTTTGCCGCGTCGTTATCTTTTCACATCTGAGTCTGTTACCGAGGGCCATCCCGACAAGATTTGCGATCAAATCTCAGACACGATAGTTGACGAATTGCTCGCCCAAGATCCTGGTAGCCGCGTTGCTGCAGAAGCGGTCGTCAATACGGGTCTGGTCCTCATTACCGGGGAGATTTCATCAGGGGCACAGGTCAACTACGTCGATCTAGCCCGCCGTAAGATTGCTGAAATCGGCTATACCGATGCGACTAACGGCTTCTCCGCCGATAGCTGTGCCGTACTGGTTGCCCTAGATGCCCAATCTCCCGACATTGCCCAGGGGGTAGATACCGCCCGCGAAATGCGTGAAGAGTCTAGCGAAGAGCGACTCGACCGCATTGGGGCAGGGGACCAGGGCTTAATGTTCGGCTTTGCCTGCAGCGAGACCCCGGAACTGATGCCCCTTCCCATTAGCCTTGCCCACCGCGTTTCCCGGCGGCTGGCAGCGGTGCGGAAGGCGGGGGATCTGCCTTATTTGCGCCCAGACGGTAAGACTCAGGTCACCATCGCTTACGAGGATGGTCAGCCGGTGGGCATCGATACGATCTTAGTTTCCACCCAGCATACCCCGACGATCTCGGGGGTAGCGGATGACGCTATCCAAAACAAGATCCGCGACGATCTTTGGGAGCAAGTGATTCAGCCAGTGCTGACCAACCTCAATGTCAAAGCCGGCG
>JBCCAG010000729.1:0-2462 GCA_039814955.1 Cyanobacteria bacterium P01_A01_bin.135 | reverse complement strand
TAGCGCTGCAGCCGCCCCTGGCCTTGCCAAATGCCGCCGCCATCTCGGGTACTTACCAGGTACACCACCAGGGTGTAGCTGTGCTGGGCCTGGCAGGTCGCTACCGGCAGCCGACCCTGCCGACAGCGCTGTAGTAGCGCTGCAGATAAGGGCGATCGCCGCCAGAAGGCCAGCACCGGATAGCGGCCCTGCTCGGGGGTCAAGGTAGTGGGGAGATGATTGGCGAGCCCAGGGCAGCCGCCCCGCTCCCCCCGCCCCAGGCAGTCGCCGCTGTAGACATGCACCGCCTGCTCTAGGTCCGCCACCATGTAGTTGAGCGATCGCTGCAGGTCGCTATTGAGACGGCTGCGGGCCATCTGCTGCTGATTGACCGTCATTAGATGCACCGCCAGATGCAGGGCCCCCGCCAGAATTCCCCCCGCCAGTACTACCACCACCAGCAGCTCGGGGAGGGTGAAGCCGGCTGTGCGGTTAGCCTTCACGGCGCGCAGCGGGAGTGGTAGCAGAGCAGCGATGCGGGGGTCGAGCTGAGCGTAGCGGTGGCGATTGCCAAAGGTCGGCGACGGCTGACGCCGCTGGAGAGGCGCACGGGGGCAAGGTCGGTTTGCAGGTCTGGAGGGAGAGCCCCGGCCTGACTAGACACGCCATAAACCCGCACCAGTACTTCGGGCAGTGCCCCCTTTGCGCTAGAGCGCTGCAGCGCCTGCAGAATAAACTCAGGGCGGCAGTCAGCATCGCCATCTAGGTCAATGCCAATGGCCTGCTCGACGGTAGCGCGATCGG
The DNA here is from genome assembly GCA_039814955.1 of Cyanobacteria bacterium P01_A01_bin.135. Taxonomy (GTDB): domain Bacteria; phylum Cyanobacteriota; class Cyanobacteriia; order CAKZMO01; family CAKZMO01; genus JBCCAG01. The sequence continues at coordinate 1,679 of JBCCAG010000729.1, read as the reverse complement.
TGTGACAGCGGGGATTAGCGGAGCGGAGCCCATCAATTCGCTGAGGCGGGGGCTGCTGCTGAAGGGTTGCTGCCGTACTGGTGGGCAGCGCCGCCGCGGCTGCCCGGTCCCTCCGCAGCCGGTCTAGCTCACCCTGGGCGATCGCTTGGGCTTGAGCAATGCGGCGGCTCTGGTGCTGGGTAGCGCCGGCAATCAGCAGCGGGGGCCCCAGCAGAAGACCCACGAGGGTAACGGCGGTTAGGGAAACCAGGCATTCCACCAGGGTCAGCCCAGCATCGGCAGGCCGCGATCGCAGCTGTTTCCAGCGTTCATTCAGAATTGCTGACGTCACGGGCCTTCACCCCCTCACCATCGACAGATCTAAGCACTGCCGATAGCGTTCCCGCTCAGCTCAGCTCTGCAACAGTGGGCTAGCGCCTTAGGCTAAACGCCATCTGCCGGTGCGCCACAGGCTGCCCCGTGAGGCTAAAAGCCCGCACCTGGGTAATTTCCACGTCGATTAGCTGACCTTGAGCCTCCGGGCCACCTTCAAAGAACACCAGCCGGTTGCCTCGGGTACGACCCATCACCTGGCCGGAGTCTTTGGGGTTTACCCCTTCCACCAGCACCTGCTCTACTCGGCCTGCGTAGCGCTGCGATCGCTCGGCGGCTTTAATCTCCACTAGCCGGTTGAGACGCTGGAGGCGATCGCGCTTCACCTCATCGGGTAGCTGATTGTCCCATAGGGCGGCAGGAGTGCCGGGGCGGGGAGAGTAGGCGGCAGTGTTCAGTAGATCAAAGCCGATGTCTTCTACCAAATCTAGGGTGTGCAGGAACTGGTCCTCGGTTTCGCCCGGGAAGCCTACAATCGCGTCGGCGCTGATGGCGGCGTCGGGCATTAGCTCGCGCACTTTGGCAATAATGCGGCGGTAGCGCTCGTGGGTATAGCCCCGGCCCATGGCTTTGAGCACCTCGTTATCGCCCGACTGGAAGGGAATGTGGAAATGCTCGCACACCTTGGGCAACTCGGCGCAGGCGCGAATCAGCCGCTCGGTAAAGTAGCGGGGGTGGCTGGTGGCAAAGCGGATGCGCTCGATGCCAGGCACATCATGAACGAAATAGAGTAGGTCGGTGAGGGTGTGCTGGTGACGCCCCTCGGCGGTAGAGCCCGGTAGGTCGCGGCCATAGGCGTCGATGTTTTGTCCCAGCAGAGTCACCTCTTTATAGCCCTGCTCACCGAGCGCCACCATCTCCGCACGAATGGCCTCCGGCGTCCGGGACTGCTCCACGCCGCGCACGCCGGGCACCACGCAGTAGGTGCAGCGCTCGTTGCAGCCGTAGATCACGTTCACCCAGGCGCTAATAGCGCTATCCCGCCGGGGCTTGGTGATGTCCTCCATAATGTGGACGGGCTCGGTGGCCACCACCTGGTTACCATCCTCCACCTGCTCCAGCAAATCCCGCAGGCGATTAGCATGCTGCGGCCCCATCACTAAATCTAGCTCTGGCACTCGCCGTAATAGCGCTTCCCCTTCTTGCTGGGCGACGCAGCCCGCCAACACTAGGGTTACCGTTGGGTCATCTTGCTTGCGCTTGGCCTGTCGCCCCAGGTAGGAGTAAACCTTTTGCTCGGCGTTGTCGCGAATGGTGCAGGTATTGTAGAGCACCAGATCGGCCTGCTCGGGCACCGCTTCAAATTC
>JBCCAG010000069.1:0-10457 GCA_039814955.1 Cyanobacteria bacterium P01_A01_bin.135 | reverse complement strand
TGCGATCGCCAGTCCTGCTGCACCCAGGGCATCTGGGCCTGCCGGTGGACCACCTGAAACGGCTCGTCCCGCTGCTCCCAGTAGAAGCCGCTGCGGAGGATATCGTGCTGGTCTACGCTCTGCTGCCAGGCCTGCCGCAGCGCAGCAGCGTCCAGCTCGCCGGACAGCGTCAGCACAATCTGCGGCACGTAGGCCCCCGCCTCCGGAGCCAGCAGCGCGTGGAACAAAATGCCCTGCTGCATGGGAGATAGGGGGTAGATATTCTCAATGTTGCGTTTGTCTAATTTGCTCATAATCTCCCATCTACAGCTCCGCCAGCAGGTCGTCTAGTTCGCCCTGGTCTAGCCCCATATGCGGAAAATCCGACGGCGTGTAGCCTGTATCTTCATTGGTGAGGCAGTGGTCGATCAGCTGCCGCAGCGCCGTCAAGAATTGGTCTGCGAGGCGGGCGATGGTATCGCGGCGGTGCAGCGCCGTGCTGTAGGTCCAGATGAGCCGCAGCTGCCCCCGGCTCACCAACCCGTCTAGCTCCAGCAGCGTTGTGCGCGGGTCCAGGGAGCTGCGGGCGGCTCCAGTAGCCTCCGACGCAGGGGCGAGCCAGTCCTCGGCAGTAAAAGTCTGATCGAGCTGGCCGAAGTAGTTGAAGCGCACTTCCGCTGCCGCTGAAGGCAGACCCTCAGAGCTGAGATAGCGCCCCACGCCGTAGCCCAGCCCCTGATTAGGGACGGCCCTCAAGGTTTCCTTGACCCGCTTCAGCGCCATCCCCAGGTCGGGCGCGTCGGTTAAATCTAGCGCCACAGGAAACAGGGTCGTCAGCCAGCCCACCGTCCGGGACAGGTTCACCTCCGCCAGCTCACCGGGCAGTTCTTCCCGCCCATGACCCTCTAGCTCCAGCCGCAGCCGCCGCGCCCCGGTCCAAGGCTCAAAGGCCAGCACCAAGGCCGTCAGCAGCAGATCGTTAATTTGGACGGCGTAGGCAGCGGGCACCTCCTGTAGCAGGCGGCGGGTGTTGGTCTCATCCAAGGTTACCGTTATCTGATCGGCGGTCTGCATCAGGTTAGCCGCTTCATCTGGGTCAAAGTCTCGCGGCAGCGCTGGCGCTGGAACTGCCGCGACGCTCTGCCAATAGGCCCGCTCGGCCTGAAGTGCCTCTGAAGTGGCGTGAGCGTTAAGGCGCTTAGCCCACTGCTTGAGGGAGGTCGTCTTCGGCGGCAGCGTAGTACTCTGCTCATGGGCCTGCTCGTAGGCCAGCCGCAGATCCGCCAGCAAAATCCGCCAGGACACCCCGTCAATTACCAGGTGGTGGCTCACCAGCAGCAGGCGGCAATCGCCCTCAAAGTCGAAGTAGGCCACCTTGAGCAGCGGCCCTGTGGCGAGGTCAAAGCTGGACTGCAGGTCGTTGGCCGTGGTGGCAATCGCTGCTGCTAACTCCGACGCCTTACCCGTGATGGCCGTGAACGGTACCGGCCCTGGCGGTTGAAACTGCTGCTGCCAGCCAGCCCCAGACTGGTTAAACACCGCCCGCAGAGCATCGTGGTGCTCCAGCACCTGCCCCAAAGCCCGCTCCAGCCGCGCTGGGTCCAGCGCCCGTCGCACCTCCAGCAGCACCGCCTGGTTCCAGTGGTAGGGATGGCTCAGCCCTTGGGCGAAGAACCAACGCTGGATGGGCGTCAGCGGCACCGGGCCTGTAATCACGCTCTGCTCGGCCTGCGCTACCTGGCGGGGGGCGATCGCCGCTAGCTCGGCAATGGTTTGATGCTGAAACAGATCCCGTGGCGTTAGCTGGAGGCCCGCCTGGTGCGCCTTGGCGATCGTCTGCAGTGCCAGAATGGAGTCGCCCCCTAGGGTAAAGAAGTTGTCGTGGCGGCCCACCTGGTCCACAGGCAGCAGCGCCGTCCAAATGGCCGCGAGGGCCGCTTCCCGCTCCGTCATCTCGCCTTCGGCCTGTCCGGTTAATTCAGGGACCGGCAGCGCCTTGCGGTCTAGCTTACCGTTGGGCAGATGGGGCAGCGCCTCTAGGGTGACAGAGGCGGCGGGCAGCATGTAGTCGGGGAGCTTGCCGGCAAGGAACTGACTCAGGGATGGGGCGTCCTCCGGCACAGCCCGCCAAACCACATAGGCCACCAGCCGCCGGTTGCCGTCGCCGTCCGTCCAGGGGTTCACCGCCACCTGGTTAATGCCGGGGTGGCTGAGCAGGGCGGCCTCAATTTCTCCTAGCTCGATGCGGAAGCCGCGAATTTTTACCTGGTTGTCTAGGCGGCCCAGGTATTCTAGGGTGCCGTCGTAGCGCAGCCGGACGCGATCGCCGGTTTTGTATAAAACACCATTTACATCTGTAGGGGCATACAGCCGTATGCCCATCTGGCCGTCCGACCCGGATACCGAATCGGGCGTACCGCCGCACGCCCCAACATGAAACGGGTTTGGCAAAAATCGTTCCGCCGTCAGTTCGGGGCGATTCAGATAGCCCCGCGCAATTCCCGCCCCGCCCAAATACAGCTCTCCCGGAACCCCCATGGGAACCGGCCTCATCGCCTCATCCAGCACGTGACCCTGGGTATTGGCAATGGGGCGGCCAATGGGGGCGATCGCCTCGCGCGCGTCCATGCGGGCGTAGGTGGAATAAGTGGTGTCTTCTGACGGACCGTAGAGGTTGTAGACCTGCTGGATATGCCCGGTTTGGTAGAGCTGCTGCACCAGGGACGGCGGCAGCGGCTCCCCGGCCAGATTGACCGTCGTGACGCTGGGGGGCAGCCCGCCCGTGCGCAGCAGGGCCGTCGCGGCAGAGGGTACTGTATTCACCAGGGTCACTTGATTCCCTGCCGCTAGCTCCGGGAGCTGCAGGACGTCCTCTGCCAAAATGACGGTGCCGCCCCAGCTTAGGGGAACGAACAGCTCGAACACCGACAGGTCAAAGCAGATGGAGGTGCCCGCCAGCACGCCGCTGAGCTGCTGGGCAGAAAAGACATCTTTGGCCCAGTGGCAGAGGGCGACGGGGCTGCGATGTCCGATGGCGACGCCCTTGGGCCTGCCGGTGGAGCCGGAGGTGTAGATGACGTAGGCGAGATTATGGGGGGTAATATCGGGGGCGATCGCGGGGCGTGATTCGGGATGATCCCCATCCAATAACGGTACGGGTGATGTCGGTGGGGGCGATGACGGTAGGGGCGTTTGCGTAGCGTGGGCGTAGCCCGTATGGCCGGTCGCCCGTACGGGGGCGGATGGATTAATGGCCGTAATGTGATCGCCGGAATCCGATGCCGCCATGGAATCGCCGGTTGCCCGTACGGCAGAAGGATTAATCACCGTAATCCGATCGCCGTCAAACGGCATATCCCCATCACACAGCAGCACCGAAATACAGGCATCCTCTGCGATAAAGGCCAGCCGCTCCGCCGGATAGGCCGGGTCGAGAGGCACATAGGCCCCGCCCGCCTTGAGAATTGCCAGCAGCCCCACCACCATGTCCGCACTGCGGGCCATACAGACGCCAACGAGGGCTTCTGGGCCAACGCCGAGCGATCGCAGGTGGTGGGCGAGCTGGTCAGCCTGGGCGTTGAGCTGCCGGTAAGAGAGCCGCTGCTCGCCAAAAATTAGGGCCGCTGCGTCTGGCGACGCCTTGACTTGCTGCTCAAACAGCTCATGCAGACAGAGATTGGGATAGTCGGCCTGGGTTTGGTTCCACTGCTGGAGCTGCTTGTGCTCCGCGTTGGTCAGCATCGGCAGCTCCGCAATAGGCGTGGCGATCGCCTCAGGAACAACCCGCAGGAGCTGCCGCAGGTGCCCCGCCATTCGGTGAATCGTGTCGGCACTGAACAAGTCTTTGCGGTACTCTAGCTGACCGGTAAGGCCCTGCCCGTCCTGACGCATGGATAGGGTGAGGTCAAACTTGGCCGTGCCGCTTTCTAGCCCTAGAGGTTGCCACTCCAACTCTGGCAGGGCGATCGCCTCCGCAGACGCATTTTCCAGCACCAGCATCACCTGGAACAGGGGCGCATGACTCCAGCTTCGGGGCACTTCTAAGGCATCTACCACCTGCTCAAAGGGCACCGACTGGTGGGCGTAGGCGTCTAGCGCCACCCCTTTAGCGCGCTCTAGCAGCACTTCAAAACTGGGGTTGTCCGATAGGTCGGTGCGCAGCACCAGGGTATTGACGAACATGCCCAAAATTCCCTCGAGTTCGGTGCGGGGCCGATTGGCAATGGGAGTGCCGATGAGCAGGTCAGTAGCGCCGCTGTAGCGGTAGAGAAGGACTTGAAAGACGGCCAGCAGCACCATAAACAGGGTCACCCCTTGCCGCTGGGCCAACTGCTCAAGGGCTTGGGCTTGCTTGCTGCTGAGGCGGAAGCTGTAGGTCCCTCCCTCAAAAGTCTGAACGGCGGGACGAGAGTGATCGGTAGGCAGCTCCAGCAGTGGCGGGGCACCCTGAAGCTGCGATCGCCAGTAGTCCAGCCCTTGCTTTTGATTCTGGGACTGCTGCCAGGCGGCGTAGTCTACATACTGCAGCGGCAGGGGCGGTAGGGTGACAGGCTGACGCGATCGCAGTGCCTGGTAGCTCTGGGCCAGCTCCCGCACCAGTAGCCCCATGGACCAGCCGTCGGCAATGATGTGGTGCGAGCAGAGCATAATGACATGTTCGTCTACCGCCAGCCGCAATATCTGCAGCCGCAGCAGGGGCGCTTGGCTGAGGACAAAGGGCGTTTGGGCAACCGCTCGCAGGTGCTGACGGACCTGCTTATCCTGATCGCTTTGGTCTAGCCCACGCAAGTCTACGATGGGAATTGAGACCTCTCCCTCAGCGCAAATTTCGAGCTGAGCTTTGCCCTCTGCATCCTTGAACGCGGTGCGCAGCACTTCATGGCGCTGCATTAGGTGGTTTAGGGCTTGCTCTAGGGTCGCTACCGACAGCTCGCCGCTGACATTGACGGCAGCAGGAATATTGTAGAAGGGGCTATCCGGCTCTAGCTGGGCCAGCACCCACTGCCGCTGCTGGGCGTCGGAGAGGGGCAGCTCACCCGAGCGGTCGATGGGTTCTATCGGGTCTGCTATTGCTAGCTCACTAGCCTTGAGGCGGTCAATGGCGATCGCCATCTGACTGAGCACAGGCTGCTCGAAGAGGGTGCGCAGGGGCAGTTCGACGCTAAAGGCTTGACGGACCTGGGCCACCACGCGGGTCGCCAGCAGAGAGTGACCCCCCAGCTCGAAGAAATTGTCCTCACGGCTGATGCTGCTTTGGCTTAGGACTGTGGACCAGATCTTGGCGAGAAGTTCCTCAGTGGGCGTTGCCGGGGCGGTTGCTCCTTCAGCGGTTCCTGTTGGCTCTGGGTCTGGCAGCGCTTTGCGGTTTACTTTACCGTTGGGGGTCAGCGGTAGGGCGTCTAGCACCACGAAGCGGGCTGGCACCATATAGCTCGGCAGGCGCTGACGGAGGCGACCTATCCGCTCTGTCGTTGAAAGCTCAGCGGCGGATGCCTCGGTGATAATGTAGGCCACAAGCTGCTCGTCTCGCAGCACCACGACGGCCTGCTTGACCTCGGGCTGCTGGACCAAGGCCGCTTCAATTTCCCCTAGCTCGATACGGTAGCCCCGCAGCTTGATTTGGTGGTCCAGGCGGCCCAGGTATTCCAGGGTGCCGTCTTCGCGCTGCCGGACGCGATCGCCGGTTTTGTAGAGGGTGGGGGAATGGGGGAATGGGGCGATTGGTAGGGGCGACCGGCCATACGGGCTACGCCCACGCTGCGCGAACGCCCGTACAGGTGTGGCGTCATTCGCCCGCATGGGGGATGGAATTGCAATAAATCGGTCCGCCGTCAGGTCAGGTCGATTCCAGTAACCGTGGCTAAGGCCAGCGCCACCAATGTGCAGCTCCCCCGCAGCGCCGATGGGCACCGGGCGGTTCTGCTCGTCTAGAACGTGGAAGCTCGTGTTGGCGATCGCCCTACCGATGGGCACGATGCCATCTTTAATCGTGGATGGTTCTATCTTCAGGGCCGCTGACCAGATAGTGGTTTCAGTGGGGCCATAGAGGTTCCACAGCTCGCCACGCCCTGTAAGCTCTTGGGCCAGGGCGATATCCAGCGCCTCGCCGCCGCAGAGGAGCTTCAGGTCCGGCTGGCCTTGCCAGCCGCTCTCGACCAGCAGTCGCCAGGTGGCGGGAGTAGCCTGCATCAGCGTCACATCTTGCCTTTCTATCTGCTGGGTAAGCTGCTGCGGGTCGCGAGTAGCCTCTTGGCTAGCGATGACGAGGGTACCGCCGACGGTGAGGGGTAGCAGCAGCTCAAGGGCGGCGATATCGAAGGCGGGGGTGGTGACGGCGAGCAGGGTGTCGCTGCTGCCCATTCCTGGCGCTTGGGCCATGCTGGTGAGCAGGTTGGTGAGGCTGTGGTGGCGGATGGGGACGCCTTTGGGGGTGCCGGTGGAGCCAGAGGTGTAGATCAGGTAGGCGATGCCATCGGGGGCGATCGCGGCATCATCCCCGTTCGATACGGGTAGGGACGGTAGGGGCACAGCATGCTGTGCCTGTACAGGAGGCAAATCGATGTCCGAAATGCGATCGCCGTCCAGCCCAATGCCCGATACATCAATTGCCGCAACACCATCGCCATCAAGCGGCAAATTTCCATCATGTAGCAGCAGCGAGACCTGCGCATCGCCCAGGATAAAGCGCAGCCGCTCCGCAGGATAGGCTGGGTCAAGAGGAACATAAGCCGCCCCCACCTTGAGAATCGCCAGCATCACCACCACCAGCAACGGCGATCGCTCCAGACAAAAAGCCACGCGATCGCCCGGCTTCACCCCTTGCTGCTGTAGATACTCAGCAAGCTCACTCACCCGCCGGTCTAGTTCCTCGTAGCTGAGGGAGACATCCTCAAAGACAACGGCGATCGCCTCGGGCCTTTCCGTCGCCTGAGCGGCAATCAGCTCGTGAACACACTGCTCGGGAACGGGCTGCTCTGTCTGGTTCCAGCCCTCGATAAGCTGATGCTCTTTCTCAGTCAACAGCGGTAGCGCGCCAATGGGTTGCTGAGGATCCGCTGTAACTCCCGCTAGCAAAGTCTCAAAGTGACCTATCAGCCGCTGAATTGTTGTGACCTTGAACAAGTCAGTATTGTACTCAAATACCCCAGTCAGACCGTCCGCCGTCTCGTACATATCTAGGCTGAGGTCGAACCGCGCCGTTCCGGCCTCCGGCTCCTGGGCGGTAATGCTCAGCCCTGGCAGGGTCAAGGTCTGGCTTGGCGTGTTGTGCAGAATGAACATCACCTGGAACAGGGCGTTATGGCTCAGGTGGCGCTCCACGCTCAAGGCATCCACGATCGCCTCAAAGGGGACGTCTTGGCTGGCATAGGCGTCTAGGGCCGTCTCCCGCACCTGCTGCAGGAGATCTTGAAAGGGCAGCTCGCCAGATAGCCGGGTGCGAAAGACCAAGTTGTTGACGAATAGGCCAATCAAATTCTGGGTCTCGCGGCGATCGCGGTTGGTGACCGTGGAGCCCACCCAGATATCCTGCTGCTGACTGTAGCGGTGCAGCAGCGCCTGGAATGCAGCTAGCAGGGTCATGAATAGGGTGGCCTGGTGCCGCTTCGCCAGGGTTTGCAGCGTTGCCGAGAGCTGGGGAGATAGGGCAAAAGATTGCCGGGCGCCGCGGAAGGTCTGCACCGGGGGACGGGGGAAATCGGTGGGCAGCTCTAAAAGCGGCGGCGGGCCATTGAGCTGTTGCTTCCAGTAGGCCAACTGCTGCGCTAGGCGAGAAGACTGTTCCTCCTCGGAAAGCTGCTGCCGCTGCCAAGTGGCGTAGTCGGCGTACTGGATGGCGAGCTTGGGAAGCTGGGGAGACTGGCCTTGGGCCAGGGCCGGGTAGAGGGCGGCGATTTCCGTCATCAGCACCCGCAGGGACCAGTAGTCCGCGACGATGTGGTGGATGGCGACCACCAGCAGGTGCTGTTGGGAAGCGAGCTGGATAAGCTGGCAGCGCAGCAAGGGAGCCTGGGCCAAGTCAAAGGGGGCGGCGATCGCCTGCTGAATCTGGGCCTGCACCGCTGACTCGCTGGCCTGGCTCATCTCCAATACCGGCAGCGGCAGCTCAACGCTGGCCGCCACCTGCTGATAGGGCTGGCCCGCCTCGGCCACAAAGCAGGTGCGCAGGATGTCGTGGCGGCGGGCGATCGCCTCTAGGCTGCGCTGCAGAGCTTCTACCTGGAGGGCTCCTTCTAACCGCAGCACCGCCGGAATCACGTACACCGACGTCTCAGGCTGGAGCTGCTCAATAAACCATAGCCGCTGCTGCGCAGAGGACAGGAGCGCACGGCGGGACTGCTGCGCCTTCTTTTGCAGAAGCTGGGAGAGGAGCTGCCGCTTTTGCTCGGTGGTGAGGTTGGCGATGGGCTGGCTCATGAGTCCTCCTCGGAGAGCATTTGGCTGAGCAGCGCGTCTACATCCTGCTCAGAGAGGTCGTCTAGCTGGTTGAGCAGCGCCTGAGGTTCTGACTCACTGGCGGGCTGAATTGCAGCTGGGACGAGCGGGTCAGCCGAGGGCGCGCCCGTCCGTAGGGCATCCACCACCACCGCCTGCTCCGCTAGGGTCTGGGCTGTAAAGAACTGCCGGATAGACAGCTCCACCGGGAAGACCTGCCGCAGTTGGGACACCGCCTGCATTGCCGACAGCGAGTTACCCCCGGCCTCAAAGAAGTTGGCGTGGATGCCGACTTGCTCAAGGCTCAGCACCTCTTGCCAAATGGCAGCGATCGCCCGCTCGGTATCGGTGCGCGGCGGCGCGTAGGGGGCGGGGGCGCTGAGGCTGCTGGGGATGGGTAGGGCTTTGCGGTCTACCTTGCCGTTGGCGCTCAGGGGCAGCGCGTCCAGCATCTGATAGGTCGTAGGCACCATGTAGGTCGGTAGCTTTTCGGCTAGGAACTGGCGCAGCTTCTCTGGCAGGGAAGCAGGCGAGTCCGCCTGGGGCGCTTCTAGAATTTGCCACTGCTGGGTCCAGGCTGGATTGATGGCCCCGCCCGCGAGGCCGTGGAGCACCTCGTGGGATTCCCCCAGCGCCAAAGCCTGCTGCAGCCCTGGCCCAAACTTACCCAGGGGACATAGACCCAGGCCGGTACCCGGGGCGCTGTCCATCAGCAGCTGGCTCATGTAACCCGCCTCCAGCAGGCAGAAGTCGCGGGCCTTTTTGGGATAGAGGGGGGCGATCGCCTCTAGATTTGCCACCAGGAACAGGGAGAAGGCCGCCTGCTCAGCAATGGCCTGATTGCTGCCGTAGAGGCCGTCTAGATCGATATCCTGCTCATCCAGCCGCACCAGCTGGTGGTCCGCCGGATGGTAGTAGTAGAAGCCCGCCTCCACCCCGTCAATACGCTGGGGCTTGATATAGAGATAGGTCTGCACCGGGTAAAGGCTACCCGCCGAGGCGTAGCGGTACTTGGGCAGGGGAGAAGTTGCAACCTGAGCGGACTTTAGCCCGCTGAGAAACTGGCTGAAGGTGGCTAGGTCGATGGGGCCAGGAAGGAACTGGCGGTAGCTCTGCCGCCGGAAGTCGGGCGGCGCTGCGGGCAAGGGTAGGGTAACGCTGGTTGGCTCGTCGGGGAGGTCGCGCAGGCCACGCCGCTCTTGCTTGAAGGCTAGTCGCGCTAGGGGGTGGTTCAAGGCGGTGTCCGGCGTTGAGGGACCGCCGTCTTCAGGCACAATGTAGGCCACAAGCTGCTGGCTTTGGGACGCTTCCCCGACGGCTTCCACCACCGCTTCTCGAATGGCGGGGTGCTGCGTTAGGGCCGCTTCAATTTCCCCCAGCTCGATGCGGTAGCCGTTGACCTTCACCTGGAAGTCTTCCCGGCCGAGGAATTCTAGGGTGCCGTCGGGGCGATAGCGGCCCAGATCGCCGGTTTTGTATAGGCGGGGCGATCGCCCATTTGCGTTTGTGGAAATTTGCGGGACGGGTAGGGGCGCAGGGCCCTGCGCCCCTACAGAATGTGGAATAGCAATAAATCGGTCTGCCGTCAATTCAGGGCGATTCCAATAGCCCTGAGCCACCCCCCGCCCGCCGATATAGAGCTGGCCCGGCACCCAAACCGGGCAGGGCTGCAGATTCTCATCCAAAACGTACCACTGCTGATTCACTAAAGGGCGACCGTAGGGAATGCTCCTCCAGTCAGGATCCACCGCTTCAATCGGGTAAGCAACAGACCAGATAGAGGCCTCCGTCGCACCGCCCAGGCTAACGGTCCGGGCCGCCGAAAAGGCGCGGCGAATTTGCTCCGGCAGCGGCAGGGGCAGCCAGTCACCGCTGAGGAGCGCCAGCCGCAGCGATCGCCCGCAGTCGGGATGAGCCTCCAGCTCTGCTAAAAACAGCTGCATCAGCGCCGGTACCGAGTTCCAGAGGGTGACGCCGTGGGCGTTGAGCAGGTAGACCCAATGGGCCGGGTCGCGATCGCCTTCTGCATCAGGCATCACCAGGGT
>JBCCAG010000477.1:0-3811 GCA_039814955.1 Cyanobacteria bacterium P01_A01_bin.135 | reverse complement strand
GGCCCGGTAATAGTAGGCTCCAGTAACGGCTCGTCGCTTCGACTCAAACTTGACGGCTTCTGTTGGATCGACATCAACGGATATGGTCTGTTGCGTTGCCGCGGCTAACACTTGCCGCGCCAGCACCGCCGGGTACTCGTCATGCAGAAAATCCCCATCAAGCTGCAGCCGCAAAAAGCCGCTCTGACTTTGCGGGGTAAAGTTCTCGGCGGGGTTGGGTTGGGTAAAAGCATCAAGGCCCAGCTCCCCAAGCTGACCGGTGAGATCGATCTCATGGTCAGGACTATACTCACCATCATCCGACAGACCAGCAGGAAATAGACTATCATCAACTTCGACGGCAGGATGCCATGACCGCTGGCGGAGGGCCGTAATCTTCAGTTGTCCAGGGTCGAAACCAGCTTTGTGCGCAGAATCATATGCCCGATAGATGTCCAGCCAGTCTTTGGGGCGAGACTCTTCGAGGGTTATATGAAGCTTGAGCTCACTGAGACGTTTTGCCAGCGCTTCCTGGCTACCAATGTAGAGAGAAGCCCCGCTCCGAGGTTGAGGGCCAAACGGCTCAAAGGGCTTGCTGGGGTCTTGGGGACCTAGGTCATTTTGCACTACCAGGCTACGCACCTCAGGTACCCGGGTGGTCACCGTCACATTTTCAAGCTTGGCACCTCGGAAATAGTGGTAAGCCGATCGCTTCTCGTCATCAAGGCCATTGGCAGTGAGCTGCAGGCGCAGCACCGGCGTGGGACGCTCCAACGCCAGGGGCAGATTAGGGACCTCGGGATCATAGGGGATAGGGGCGCTAGGGTCATAGGGCAGGACGGGATCCGCCGTCGCCGCCAGTTCCACCACCAGGTGCAGGGTAGAACCATCCCATTTGGTTGTCTCACTTCCTTCAAAGGCCGTTTCTTCCTCTGCCAAGATCCTTGCTGGGGGTTGCTCCATCGCCTCGAACGGCAATGCTTTGGCTTGGATCCACTCCTTTTCGCCGCTCAGGTAAACCTCAAACGCCTCGTGCAGCGCTATCCCATTCAAATCAGGAAATGTTCCCGAAAGCTCCAGTTTGATCTCAATGACCCGTACCCCCTCTTGAAGCAGCAGCACATCTGAGGCGATCGCCAGCCCTAGCTGAGCCGGCGTGCCCTGGGTGGTCGTGGTCTGGCGCTGTTGGCGGCCACCAAAGGGCAGCCAAGCCTTCACCGCCTGCTCTTTAGGAAAATCTCCGCCCAGGCCATCCGCCGAATTAGCCACGGGGGAAGCTAGCAGCCCTAGAATCTCGCTGGGCGCGCCCCCATCTGCAAACTCTCGCGAGTTCAAAAACAGTCCTCTCAGGCTGGCGATCGCCGCTTTGTGGACCACCATATCCTGGTCGAGAGCGTAAAACAGCTCCACCCCTGTGGCATCTTTCCCCGCCTTAAAACGGGTGCCCGAGGGCAACCTGTATTCCTCCTGTGGCTTAGCCAGCTCAAACAAGAGATGGGCGTAGTCGGGCTGAGCGGGGCGAGCGGGCAAGGCCAGCACGCGCCGGTAGAAAAAGTCTAGGTGCCGCTGGGTCATGCGGTTGAGATCATTCCGGGCCGGCTGCAAGACCTCCAGCAGCGCCAGGTAGAGTGCCATATGGGGGAGATGGTCTTGGCGGTCGAAGCTGGCGTCAAAGTGGACGTTAGCCTGCTGCACAATCTGCCGGTAGACCTGAAACAGCGCCTGAAAAATGGCGTCGAGCTCGCTGCGGATGTCGGGGTCGGTGAGCCTCGGCGCGGCAGGGGCGATGGCGGGTTTTGCGAGAGAAAAAGTGTCGGTAAACTCGGCGTAAAAGTCTTCCTCCGAGGCTCCCACTTCTGGCTGATACCGTTGCTCCAGCGCCCCGAGACGGGCGATCGCCTCGCTCAAGTTGGTTTTGACAAGGCCTTTGATTACTCCCTTGAACGGGTTATGCAGCTTGAGAGCCTTGTACCAATCCTCGATAGGAACAAGGATGCAGGCTCTCCAAAGCTTCAGTAGCGGGGCAAGGCTATGGCGAGTCCGATCTTGGAGAAAGGTATCAAGTAATTGGGTATAGCTGGCCTTAACTGACTGGGTACGGGTTTTGCTGATTAGGGCAAGCTGGACCGACGCACTGCCCTTGAAAAAGCCTCGCCAATCACCCTGAGGCTGAGGGCCGCTTGGCTGAGTGGGGCTGCCACTATCACCCGCTTCGGAATCACCCCCTTCGGATGACGGTGACGGCAGGGATACCGTGGGGGAGGGAACGGGCCGCAGTTGAGGGGGGGGAGCTTCAACCGCCGGGTAGAAGTTCACCTGTTCACTGAGCTGATAGGCCAGTGTTAAAAAGTCGGCGCGATCGCGCTCATCCACCTGGACAGAGTCAGGCGAGAGCGCCGGCAGCTGCCGCTGACGCTGACTGACGCCGTCGCGCACGAGGGGATTTTTGGGCAGATCGCGGTGCTGACTCATAGAAACTGATTCATGACAACTGTGGGGCGGGCAGCAGGCCGCTGCCTTCTTCAAGGTAGAAGGGATAGACCAGGTTGAAGCGCGAGTTAGTGCTGATCACGGTGTAGCTCACCGTAATTGAGACAACGCCCTGTCGCTGCTCCTCTAGACTGAGGTCTACCCCGTTGAGGCGAATCCGGGGCTCGTGGTACAAGATCGCGGTACGCACCCGCTCTTTAATGCCGCTGGCAACGGTGGGGGTGAGGGCCTCAAATATCAGATCCCGCATGTCGCAGCCGTAGGTCGGCTGCAGAACCCGCTCCCCTAAACTCGTGGACAGTAAAATTTGCAGGCTTTGACAGATGTCGTCTTCGGCGCTGACTAGGCGGACCCCGCCCACCGGGTCAAACGTCGGGGGGAAGCTCCAGCCAGTGCCCAAGTAGGTTTTTCGCTCGTCCACATTAGCCTCCAATCAATACTGTAAATTCCCCCAGCACCAGCGAACCGCCATGGGCGGTGGTGTCCCCCAGGCGAGCGGCGGGCTTGCCGCCAATCAGCACCGTGGCCGAGCCCAGAACAATTGTGTCAGGGGGACCGGCGCAGGTGCAGGTGTCCCCCATGACCGCCGCAGGCAGGTTGCCAATCAAGACGGTGGGCTCACCGGGCCCTAGCACCGGACCTCCCACATGGGGCACTAAGGCGGTAACCATGGGGCAGACATGCATATCGGTAATCCGGGCGGCGGGTTTTGACATAGGGCGATTACTCTAGTGGTGTAATAGGGCAGGTTTGTTGGCGGTATTTTGTTGGCGGTATGGGCGGGGAGGTGTGGATAGGCGAGTTAGTTGATTTTCACCAGTGAGCCCTTAAGAATGGCGATCGCACTCGTAGACAGTTCTGCCCCGGCGCTTCCCTCCGCCTTGAACTGGGCGTTGGCCGCCGCCGAGACGTTGAGGCCCTCAATGTTGACATCTTGGGTTGCTGACAGGGTCAGACTACCGGCGGCCTCCAGGGTAATATCCTGTTGGCTACTGAGGCTGATGCCGCTGTCGTTGAGGGTCAAGGTGTTGCCGTTTTGATCCGACAGCGAAATGCCCTGAGCCTCATCTGAAATCACCAGCTGGTTGCCGCCGGGGGTCTCTAGGGTCATGCTGGGCTGCTCGTCGTCAAACAGCAACTTCATGCCAGAGCGGGTAAAAAAGCCCTTCTGAAAGTTTTCTTGGGCCTCGGTTAAAGGGGCCGGGTTGGCGCTGCTGTTCATCATTCCTAGAACAATGGGGTCGCGGGGGTCGTCGTTGATAAATCCGAGCAGCACCTCATCATCTACCTCCGGCCGGAAAAATGAGCCCCGGTTGTCCCCGGCATCTAGGGTGGAGATCCT
>JBCCAG010000362.1:0-4635 GCA_039814955.1 Cyanobacteria bacterium P01_A01_bin.135 | reverse complement strand
TACGGCTGGCCCGGCAACGTCATCGATATTTTGGCGGTGGCCTCCACACTGTTTGGCCTGGCCACATCCCTAGGATTTGGCGTACAGCAGGTAAACGCTGGATTCAACTTCTTGGTGGGCTTGCCCATCAGCGTGCCGGTGCAGGTGGGGCTGATTGCCATTATTACTGGCTTTGCCACCGCCTCCGTGGTGTCTGGCCTGGACGCCGGCGTCCGCCGTTTGAGCGAGCTGAACATGATTTTGGCCGCTACTTTAATGGTGTTTGTGCTGCTGGTGGGACCCACCCTATTTATCCTGGGAAGCTTCGTTCAGGTTACTGGCTACTATGTGGCTTCCCTGCCCACCCTCAGCTTTTGGACCGAAACCTTCGAGGGCACTGCCTGGCAGAATAGCTGGACCGTCTTCTACTGGGGCTGGTGGATCTCCTGGTCTCCGTTTGTGGGCATCTTTATTGCCCGCATTTCTAAGGGGCGCACCGTACGCGAGTTTGTTCTCGGCGTGCTGCTGCTGCCTAGCCTGCTCACCTTCTTATGGATGTCGGTATTTGGCGGCACGGCCATGTTCATGGAGCTAGGCGACCTGCAGGGCACCATCAGCGCCGCAGTCGATGAGAACGTGGCCACGGCCCTGTTCGTGATGCTGCAGCAGCTGCCCCTGACGGCCATCACCTCTTTCGTCGGTATTGTGCTGGTGGTGGTGTTCTTCGTCACCTCCTCTGACTCGGGCTCCCTGGTGGTGGATAGCCTCACCTCCGGCGGCAAGCTAGATTCCCCTGTGCCTCAGCGGGTGTTTTGGGCGGTGACTGAGGGCGTGGTGGCGGCCGTGCTGCTGCTGGGCGGCGGCCTGCAGGCGCTGCAGACGGCCTCTATCACCACCGGTCTGCCGTTTGCCGTTGTGCTGCTGGTGATGTGCTACAGCCTCTACCGGGGCCTCAACCAGGAGCTAGCCATGATTGAACATCAAAGCCTCTCGGTGTCTGAGGCCAGAGCCGAAGAGGCGATCGCCCGGTAGGGCCCCATTCACTTTAACAGGGAGGCATCTGGCCATGGATCGGCATTTTGACGCAATCGTCGTTGGTGCTGGCGGGGTGGGCAGCGCCGCTGCCTATTACCTCGCCAAGGCGGGGCAGCGGGTGCTGCTGCTGGAGCAGTTTGAGGTGAACCACCAAAAGGGCAGCTCCTACGGCTACTCCCGCGTGATTCGCTACACCTACGACAACCCCATCTATGTTGACCTGATGCGGGATGCCTACCCCCTGTGGTTTGCCCTGCAGGAAGAGGCCGGCGAGCAGCTCTACGTGAAAACCGGCGGGCTAGATTTCGGCCCGCCGGACGCCGAGACGTTTCAGGCCCTCAAGGCCAGCATGGACACCGCCGGCCTTGACTACGAGCACATCAGCTGCGACGAGATCCGCGATCGCTACCCCCAGTTCACCCTAGATGAGGGCATGGAGGGGTTGTTCCATCCCGACTCCGGGCTGCTGCGCACCTCTCGCTGCGTTTTAGCCCACCAGCGGCTGGCCCAGGCGCGGGGGGCAACGGTAATTGACCAGACGCCGGTGGTCAGCATTACCCCCACGGCGGCGGGGGCGGAGGTGCAGACTGCTAAAGATACCTTCACCTGCGATCGCCTGGTGCTCACGGTGGGGAGCTGGGCCAAGGGTCTGCTGGCGGAGCAGGGCATTGACCTGCCGCTGAAGATTATGCCCTGTCAGCTCGGCTTCTACCAGCCCAAGCGCGCGGCGGACTTTGAGCCAGGCCGCTTCCCGGTATTTTTTGCCCATATGAACGGCGACTACGGTGAGATGCCCTACGGCATTCCCCACGAAGACCCCAGCATCGGGGTCAAAATCACCACTTTCTACGGTTGGCCCACCGTCACCTCCCCCAGTGAGGTGGACTACACCCCCAGTCAAGACTGGACCGAGCGCATTCGCGGCTTCGCCCAGCAGTACATTCCGGACGCTGCTGGCCCGCTGCTCAGCACCCGCCGCTGTCTGTACACCCTGACGCCGGATAAGGATTTTATTGTCGATGCCCATCCCCACTATCCCCATGTGGTCATCGGAGCGGGATTCTCGGGTCACGGGTTTAAGTTCACGACGCTGTTGGGCAAGATGCTGGCGGATTTGGCGGTGGAGGGCAGCACGCCCCACAATACCAGCCTGTTTAAGGTCGCCCGGTTTCAGCCAGCTGGGGCGATCGCGTAGGGTTATGGCAGGCCAGACCTGAAGCGGCACAGCTCACCGTGCCCTTACGTGGGCGGACGCACCCAGACGGTATGCGCAGCGCACCAGATAGAGGCCCGGCCTACTGTGCCCTTACGCTAGGATGTCGGAGGTAGTTCCTGATGGCCTTGATATCGATGGTTTCGAGCCGGCAGGCCGACAAGCAGCCCCTGCATATCGCAATCTCAGAAAAGCTCAGGGCAAAAATTGAGGCAGGCCAGTACGAACCCGGGGAGCGCCTGCCCAGCGAGTTTGATCTCGGCGCAGCATTCGGCGTCAGCCGCACCACCATCCGCCGGGCGATCGCCAACCTAACGCAGCAAGGACTAGTCACCACCCAGCGGGGCCGGGGCATCTTTGTCAGCGGTCGCCAAAAGATCAGCTTTTCCATGTCCAACCCGCTGATGCAGTTTGACACGGCCCTCAAGCAGCAGGGGTACGCCTGTCATATCGAATCGCTTCGATTTCAGCGGGTGGACCCACCACCGGAAGTGATGCGCAAGCTTGCGTCTAGCTCGGATGAGCAGATCTACTGGCAGGAGAAAATTATCTACGCCGACAAGTCGCCCATCGCGCTAGAAATCGATTATTTCCCAGAGGCGATCGGGCGGTCTTTGTCGGATCAGCTGCAGCAGGGCTTTACCTACAGCACCTTAGCGGCGAATGGCATCACCCTCAATGCGGCCAACGTCAGCTTAGAGAGCATTCCGGCCACCTATGAGCTGAGTGAATACCTGATGGTTCCCCTGGGGCTGCCGATCCTGGTTTTCGACTATGTTGCCTTTTGGGGCTGCGATCGCCGCCCTGCGGTCTGTGGCAAGACGCTCTCTCGCTCGGACTGGACCCGCTACACCTCAGACTTTGCGCTGTGAGCCCTATGAAGAGCCAAACGACACCAAGGACGAGGCAGAGGATGGAGAGGGCGGCGGCGAGGCCGGGCCACAAGTAAGGGAAGACGTTTGACCTGTGACTCAGCTAAGCCTGTTCGATAACCCCTCAGGCCCTTCTAAGGGGCCTGGTACGAGGGCCGCACCTTTGAGTATCAGGGTTGCGCCTGGACCGTTACCTAGGTGGGGCGGAAGTACATGGTCGTCGATAGCTATGGTCTATGGTCAAGCTGATGCCTGGATAGTGGTTATTGCCCTAGCGGGAAAGGGGATCCTTGCAACTTTTGCTGTAAGTCAATTAATTTTAGCATTTCTTAATATTGTTGGTTAGGATGGAAGTGTCCATCCCTTTTTGACCTCAATCTCATGCCATCTGTAACCCAATTCTTCGGCAGGTTTACCCGGCGACTCTTGTCCGCCCTTCTTGTCTCCGTAGTTGTCATGGGCTTCATCATTGCTCCCTCGGCACATGCGGACAACACATCAGATTCAGGAATTCACGTTGCTGCCGATGGCACAGATTTAACAAAGGTTGCACAGTGTCTTCCCAAGCAGCTCAGTCAGCCGAGCCTAACCAGAGCCTTGAAAGAATCAGGTAATGACTTCCTTGAGAGAGTGTTGCTCAACTTCAAGGGTAGCTATGACAACTACAAACTGAGTAGTGCTGAGACCAGCTTCCGAGACTGCTTGAAGCAAGAGGACGTTGCTAAAGAGGCTAATGCCTAATTCTTAAGGGTCGTATCTGAATTAGTTACGCTTACAAAGATGTGATGCCCTGAGTGCCTTTCAGCTACTTCTGTCAGGCACTCAGACCTAACTCTTCTGCCGAAACAGCAGGGCAAACTGAGACTGACTGCCGGACCTGCCTGATCATCACTACACTCTTCGCCCTAGATGGCGGCAGCGTTATGACCGCTGTTACAGGAAACAATCAGGCGATCGCTGACCAGCAAGCGGCACCGGCGCAAGCCCTATCGCAGCATCGAATGTAGCCATGGATCGCTGATAAAACCTTCTAACCTCGCTCTTCACTTCATCACATCACCAGAGAACTCTTAAATCATGCTTACTTCCCTCATTACCTGCCTCTACAGCAACAGCACCACAAAGATTCAAGTCGTTCGTCTTGAGGACGCCCCCCACAACTACATCGAACGCACCTTAATGCCTCAGCAACGCATCTGCTTTCAGGCAATCCGGGACAGCTACTTAGAGGTTCAATCTGCTGTGTTCAACGGAGCATTAGACCCTGACCGTATTCCTTGTTCAGAACTAGAGATGCTCAACAACCTAAGTTGCGCCGCTGCATAAAAGCAACTCTGAAGCACATTATCCTTCCAATGAGGGGGGATTAAATTAGTTAGGCCAGGGGTGTCCTCTTAGGGCAAACGCATACTCAGGTGTCAAGGATACGAGCGAGGTAGTTTTCGTCCCAAGCAGCCTTGAGACGCTTTGCCTTGACGCCACACCTGGCAGAGGTGTCCTGGCGCAGTAGATTGAGCGCCACATGCCTGATGAGAG
>JBCCAG010000846.1:0-2005 GCA_039814955.1 Cyanobacteria bacterium P01_A01_bin.135 | reverse complement strand
CGCCGCCAGGCGGTGGCCGACCTGACCCAGAAGCTGCAGGTGGCCATGGAAGCCTTGATTCTTTAGCGCTTTAGTTTGGCGCTTTTACCGCCCCTTGGCTCCACACCGCCTCAGCTCACCGCCTCAACTAGCCGAAGCAAAGGGGCAAAAAATTAAGTCTTAGCTTCTCCTCAGCCATAATTCAGCTTCAGATGGGCTAATAGAATCACTTCACTCGCTGCATAATCCCATGATTCGTACCAAACTTCCCGCCCTTATCCTGCCGCTGATGCTGCTCGGCTGCTCCGCCCTGCCAATACAGCAATCCCGCTCAACCGTCACTAGCTCCGATGTTAGTGAACCTTACCAGCTCGACGAGTACGCCCAGATTCTGGATACCTACGTGGACAGCAAAGGCCTGGTGGACTACGAAGGCCTGCAGGCCAACCGCCAGCAGCTCGATCGGGTAGTGGCCTCCTTTGGGGCGGTAACGCCAGAAACCTACGCAACCTGGAGTGACCCCGAGAAAATCGCCTTTTTGATCAACGCCTATAACGTCTTCACCCTGCAGTCGATTATTGACCAGCAGCCCCTCAAGTCCAGCATCCGCGACATTCCCGGCGTTTGGCGGGTGCGCAAGTTTGACATCGCTGGAGATGAGCAAACCCTCGACACCATTGAGCACGGCGTCCTGCGCAAAGAGTTTGACGAGCCCCGCATCCACGCCGCCCTGGTGTGCGCCGCCATCAGCTGCCCGCCCCTGCGCAGTGAACCCTTCCGAGGTGAGCAGTTGGATGCCCAGCTAGACGACCAGGTGAACCAGTGGCTGGAGGGTGAGCACGGCCTCAAGGTGGATGAACAGGGCGATCGCGTTGCCATCTCGTCTATTTTTGAGTGGTTTGGGGAGGACTGGGTGCCCCAATACGGCAACGACCAGTTCCCTGGCAACGACAAAGAGAAGGCTGTACTGAGCTTTATTAGCGACTACGTCAGCCCAGAAACAAAGGCCTATTTGGAGCAGGGTGGGTACGATGTTACCTACTTGGACTACGACTGGTCCCTGAATGACCAAGGCTAAGCTCTGAGTACTGGGGAAAGCCCTAAACCTAGCGTCCGCTTAGGTTGTAGCAAGTACGGCTATCCGCCACTCACCCAAAGGCAGACATTTTACTTACCACATTTCTATCGGCTAGTCGATGTATTTCTTTACAGAAATTGTTTTTATGGAAATAAGAACTTCGAAGCAAGATTGAACAATTTTATGCGACCCATCAACATTGGACTTACCGACGAGCAGCGCCAGAGCGTCATTGGCCTGCTGAATCAGGACCTCGCCGATCAGTACCTGCTGAATATTAAGACGAAGAAATATCATTGGGATGTCGTCGGCCCTTCTTTCCGTAGCCTGCACGAGCTGTGGCAGGAGCAGTACGAGGCCATCACCCTCAATATCGATGCTACCGCCGAGCGCGTCCGCGCCTTGGGTGGCTACCCGGTTGGTACCGCTGAGGGATTTTTGAAGGTTGCTACCCTCAAGGAGCACACTGGGGACCTACCCAACTCTACTGAGATGGTGGCCCGTCTAGCCGACAACCACGAGCAGCTCATTCGCAACCTGCGTGAGCATGTGGATGCCTGCGGCGAGAAGTACGGCGACGAGGGCACTGCAGACTTCCTCACCGGTCTGATGGAGCAGCACGAAGAAATGGCTTGGATGCTGCGCTCCTTTATCGAAGGTCAATCCATCTCCCCCACCGGGCAGCGCGAAGACGGTGCGAAAGTCGCCATCTAGACCCAAAGCGCGCTTGGCATAAGATGCATTGGGGCACAGCGGGTCACCTATCGCTGTGCCCTTGCTGCGTTAAGCCGCCAGAACCACTAAATACAGCAAAGTACATAGCGAGATTATCTCCATGACCACCGAATATCGCGCCGAGAAGACGGTATCGGCAGTTTTTCAAACCCAGCAGACGGTCAACGATGTGATTCAGCGCCTGCTCGATCGCGGCGTTGCCCAAGATCACAT
>JBCCAG010000365.1:0-4606 GCA_039814955.1 Cyanobacteria bacterium P01_A01_bin.135 | reverse complement strand
GCGGAGGACTTCATTGCTGAGCTAGAAGCCTTAGATGCCGACATCAGTGAACAGCTCGCGCCTTTTGAGGGGCAGACCTTTGTGGTGCTTCACGACTTCGCCGCCTACTTTGCTGAGAGCTACGGACTAGAATCCGAAACGTTGGTAGAGGTTCCTGAGGATAATGCTTCACCTGAAGACGTCAAGCGGGTGATGGAAACCGTGCAGGCGGAAGGGCTGAAAACCATCTTGACCGAACCCCAGGCCGACCAAGGTTCTTTTGATACTATCGCTAGCGACCTGGGCATCAATGTCAGCGTGTTTGACCCGCTGGAGACGGGGGAGTCGACCCAGCCTGACTACTACCTGAGCGTCATGCGCCAGAACGCCGAAAACCTAGCGGCTGGCTTTGAAGGGGCTGACCAAGCCTGGCTGATGCTTGGGAGTCCTCAGCCGCTAGCTGCCCTGCCGCCGGCCTATCTGCGGTTTTAAGGGCGGCAAAGCACTGTGCATGTAGGAGTCAGCGCTTGAACGATCCGGTCTTAGTTGTAGACGGGTTAACGGTGTATCGCGGGGCTCACCCGGCGGTGCAGGACATGTCCTTTGTGCTGCAGTCGGGCACCGATACCGCCATTGTTGGCCCCAACGGCGCTGGGAAAAGCACTCTAATTCAGGCGGTGCTGGGCATTCTGCCACGTCAGTCGGGCCGAGTTTCAGTGCTGGGGCATCCTCTCTCGGCCAAGGGCCACCTGCCACCTAAGGTGCGGCAGCACATTGCCTACCTGCCCCAGAACTTCCTGTTCG
Source organism: Cyanobacteria bacterium P01_A01_bin.135 (assembly GCA_039814955.1). GTDB lineage: Bacteria > Cyanobacteriota > Cyanobacteriia > CAKZMO01 > CAKZMO01 > JBCCAG01. The sequence goes on along the minus strand of JBCCAG010000365.1, from coordinate 3,823 downwards.
ATCGCCGCATCCCCATCACGGTGTCGGAGCTGGTGGCGCTGGGGTGGGACCAAGTGGGGCTACAGCTGCCCTGGGCCGGCAGGCGGGAGCGCCGCCATGCGGCACGAGAGGCGCTAGACCAAGTGGAGGCCTGGCACCTGCGAGACCAGATGGTGAGCAGCTTATCCGGTGGGGAAACCAAGCGAGTGCTGCTGGCCTACTGCCTGGTGCGTCCCCGGTCATTGCTAATTCTAGATGAGGCCCCGGCGGGCCTGGACGTGTTGGGAGAGTCGGAGTTTTACAAACTGCTCTACCGGCTGAAGCGGGAGCAAGGCTGGGCCATCTTACAGATTTCCCACGATCTAGACATGGTGCGCCGCAGCTGCGATCGCGTTCTCTGCATCAACCGGAAGCTGCTGTGCCAGGGCCCTCCCGAGCAGGCCCTGGCCCCAGAGCAGTTGGCTCTCGCCTACGGGTCGGAATTCGTCCGCTATCACCACACCTGCCATGACCATTGAGTCCGAGATTACTCGCGTTGTCGAACTATTCCAACTGCCCTTTATGCAGCGGGCGCTGATGGGCGGCGTGTTGACGGGGCTGATGGGCGGCCTACTAGGCAGCTTTACTATCCTGCGGCAGCTCTCCTTTTTTAGCGACGCACTAGGGCATTCTGCGCTGCTGGGTATCAGTATTGGGCTGCTACTCGGTCTTGACCCCTCTTGGGTGCTTTTGCCCTTTGCCGTAGTGTTTGCCCTGGTCGTGACCTATTTTCTAGAGCGCACTCGCCTCTGGACTGATGCCCTGTTAAATATCGTTTACTCGTCATCCCTAGCATTGGGTATCATTCTGCTCAGTTTTCGAGACGAGTATCGAGGCGGGATTGGCAACCTGCTATTTGGCGATATTTTGGCGATCCGAACCGCCGATCTGATTTTCAGCGCTGTCCTGTTGGCAGTATGCACCGGATTCATTGGCCTGACGTTGCGATCGCAAATTCTCATGACCCTGAATGAGCCGATGGCGATCGCCCGGGGTGTGAACGTTTCGGCCCAGCGCACTACCTTCATTGTGCTGCTCTCCCTAGTCGTGGGCATTTCCATCAAGGCGATTGGGGTGCTGCTAATCAGCGCCTTTGTCGTCATTCCTGCCTGCGCCGCCCGCATGGTCAGCCGCCGGTTCACCCACTACATCGTTATCTCCGCTGGTCTCGGTGCCATCAGCGCTGTCATCGGCATGCTCCTGTCCGCCCTGTTCGACCTGCCCTCTGGCCCTAGTATCGTCGCCGTGCAGCTGGGAACTTTCTTGCTAGCGGCCCTCGCTCCTACGGCTCGCGCTCTAGCCTCATAAACCATGACTACTGCATTACCAGATCTGATTCCGAAGCGAGGCATGCCAGTCACCCTGATTACCGGGTTTCTGGGGAGCGGCAAAACCACCTTGCTAAACCACATTCTCACTAACCGTCAGAACTTGAAGGTGGCGGTGCTGGTGAATGAGTTTGGCGACATTGACATCGACAGTCAGCTGCTGGTGTCGGTGGAAGAAAACATGGTGGGGCTCAGCAACGGCTGCATCTGCTGCACCATCAACGATAGTCTGGTAGACACCGTATACACCGTGCTGGAGCGGGAAGATCGCATAGACTACCTGGTGGTGGAAACCACGGGAGTCGCGGACCCATTGCCCATCATCCTGACGTTTTTGAGCGAGGAGCTAAAGCCCTTCACCCGCTTAGATTCTGTGATCACGGTGGTCGATGCGACCGTATTTGACGCCAGCCACTTCGGCAGTCAGGCGGCCTTGAGCCAGCTCACCTATGCTGACGTTATTTTGCTCAACAAGGCGGATTTGGCCACCGAGCTGCAGCTCTCTCACGTCGAGCGCTACCTGCAAAATTACAAGCAAGAGGTTCTTCTATTGCGCTGTTCGCTCACCGAGGAGCCCGCCGCGCTGCCCTTGGAAGTGTTGCTAGATGTTGGAGAGAACGCCTCGTCCAGGGGGACCTCGTTTGACGCTTTGCCCCTCTCGACCTCAGGCGCTATCGCACCGCTCCACCTGAAACAAGATGGATTTTTGGCCGTGCCCTTCAAGAGCGATCGCCCTTTCCAGGTGGAAAAGTTCACCCACTTCCTGACTGAGCAAATGCCCATCGATGTGTTTCGCGCTAAAGGCATTCTCTGGTTTGAGGGCAGAGAGGAGCGCCATATTTTTCAGCTCAGCGGCAAGCGGTGCACTATTGACGTCGAACCCTGGACTACCCCGCCCAAAAATCAACTCGTTTTTATTGGTCGTGGGTTAAATCCCCTGCAGCTAAACCAGCAGCTAGTTAATTGTTTAACGGGCAACCTGATGCCGATTTAACGCGGCTTTGATTAACTACTGAATGAACCACCTATGACTGCCACCTCGCCTACCCCACAGCTCGATAAGTTCGTTCAGCGGCTTCAACAAGCCACTGATGATAAGAAGCGCTATGAATATTTGCTGTGGTTTGCCAAGCGCCTGCCACCCTTTCCAGACTCTGATAAGACGCCTGAAAACAAGGTGGCTGGCTGCGTGTCTCAGGTCTACATTACGGCGACCTTGGCAGAGGGCAAGGTTATGTTTCAAGGAGATTCTGATGCCCTAATTACCAAGGGTCTCGTTGGCCTTTTAGTTGAGGGGCTGAATGGCTCATCTCCGGAGACTATTCTTCAGCTCAAACCAGACTTTATTCAGCAGACCGGACTAAACGTCAGTCTGACGCCGTCCCGCGCCAACGGATTTTACAACATTTTTAACACTATGAAAGCCAAAGTCTATCAGCTGCAGCATTAATCGGCATCTCCTTGCTCGCTCCAAATCACACAAGTTTGTCCAGAATTCACTTAATCGGAACATCAAATGACGATTTCACTTTCGAAAGAACAAAACTCAGTTCAGCCTCAAAACTTGCCCTCAGCCAGCCCTCAGCCCCCCGTCTCAGAAGCAGAGATGCAGCAGGCTGTCCGGACCCTGCTCATTGGGCTAGGAGAAGACCCTGACCGCGAAGGGCTAGTGGACACCCCCAAGCGCGTCGTCAAGGCCCTGAAGTTCCTCACGTCTGGCTACCATCAGTCCCTAGATGAGCTGCTCAACGGGGCCGTTTTCCATGAAGAGGCCAGCGAAATGGTGCTCGTGCGCGACATTGACTTATTTAGCTCCTGTGAGCACCACATCCTGCCCATTCTGGGTCGCGCCCATGTGGCCTACATCCCCGACGGGAAAGTGATTGGTCTCTCTAAAATTGCCCGCATCTGCGAAATGTACGCCCGCCGCCTCCAGGTTCAAGAACGGCTCACTGCCCAGATCGCCTGTGCCCTGGAGGGTCTGCTGAAGCCCCAGGGCGTCGCCGTTGTCGTGGAAGCGACGCACATGTGTATGGTGATGCGCGGCGTCCAAAAGCCTGGTTCCTGGACCACCACCAGCGCCATGCGCGGCGTCTTCGCTGAGGACCCCAAAACTCGTCAGGAGTTCATGAGCCTGATTCGTCATACCCCGAGTTTCCACTAAGTAAGTGGGCCGTAAATAAATGATGCGGCTAAGGGTTTGCCCCCCTGCCCGGGGGGCAAACTCCAACAACGCTTACTTGTGGCCAGCCACCTAGCTTATATCAACCGGCAGTGGGGTGGTGAGTTCTCGGTTCTAAATGAGACGTAATTGCCCACCCCGCGGCCTACTCCCTCACGCCTCCCATGCAATCCCCCAATACCAATGACACCCAACTGCCCGTCACCATCATCACGGGCTTCCTTGGCAGCGGCAAAACTACGCTGCTCAACCACATCCTGCAAAACTTCGATGCCTTTCGCGTCGCTGTGCTGGT
>JBCCAG010000619.1:0-3007 GCA_039814955.1 Cyanobacteria bacterium P01_A01_bin.135 | reverse complement strand
CTGTTGGGGGAGCACCCAGAAACCGGCGCGAAGGTGAAGGCTAGCCTGGGGCGATTTGGTCCCTACGTGGTGCATGACCAAGGCAAAGACGGTAAGGACTACCGCTCCTTAAAGAAAGAGGACGACGTGCTGACAGTGAGTCTGGAGCGGGCGCTGGAGCTGCTGGCCCAGCCGAAGCGGGGCCGAGGCCGCAAGTCGGCGACGCCGCTGCGGGAGCTCGGCGTCTACCCAGAGGGCGGGGAGATGATTGGCGTTTACGATGGTCCCTACGGGCTGTACGTGAAGCAGGGCAAGGTCAATGCCTCACTACCGGAAGGGGAAACAACGGAGTCGATTACTCTAGAGAAGGCGGTAGAGCTGCTGTCTGCCAAGGCGGCGATCAAGGGTAAGGGTAAGTCGAGTAAAGCTAAGTCGACGACTAAGAAGACCACCGCCAAGAAAACCACCGCCAAGAAAACCACCGCCAAGAAAGCTACGACTAAGAAGACCACCGCCAAGAAGACCACGGCCAAGAAAACTACGGCCAAATCTACCGCGAAGCGTACAAAGGTGGCGGGCGAGGCTGCAACCAGTGACGCTAAAGCAGCGGCTAATGGCACGGCTGCAAATGGTGTAGCGACCAATGGCGCGACTGTAAATGGGGCTTCTAAGAATGGGACCTCGGCGAACGGCGCGGCACGCTCAAAGAAAGCGGCACAGGCGAGTGAGGCAAAGACGCAGTCCGTGTAGGCAATCTGGGCGGTTAACTCTATCAGCATCTCTATAGCGCTGGCGTTGACCGCCCAGAAATCGATGGAGCATGCGCTTCAGGGCGCTGGCGTTCAGCCCCACCCGCTCCAGCAAAGCGGAAATTAACTGATGGGTTTAATAAAACACACGACTCGTTCTACCTCTTCAAAGCCCACTTTTGTGTGAAATTGGTAGCTGCCCTGATTCTCAATCAACGCGTCAGAGGCAAGTTCACTACAGCCCTGCTGCTGCGCCCATTGTTCAGCCCACCGAATCAGCAACGCCCCTACCCCCTGCTGACGGTACGGGGCGCGGACATAGATTCCCTCTACAAACGCAACAGGGCTCTGCGTTGCTCCCGGCACATAGTCTCGCCGCAGCGACAAATTCATAAAGGCAATCGCGGCGCCAGCGGTATTGCGAGCCAACCAGGCCGCCTTATGCTTTGCCTTGAGCGCTTCAGCCAGCGTATCCCGTAGCTCTTGGCGATCTGACTCTTCCTCCTCGGGCCATAGTTCTAGCGCCAGCTCGACCCACTCTTCAAAGTCTGCTGGACCAACGGCGCTGATTGCAAAAGCGGCTGACAGGCTTTCATCCATACCCGACTTCCTCCAGAATTATAGTCTTGGAAAATAATATAGATGATGGGGGCCAAACTCTACCGCTATAGAAACCAATGTGACGCCTGCTGACGCTCATCCCTTATGAGCGATCGCTTCATCAGGAGGCAAAATCAGAAGTCAGAATCCAAGTATCCTTCGCCCCGCCCCCCTGGGAAGAATTCACCACCAGCTGCCCCTCCTCCAGCGCTACCCGGGTCAACCCCCCCGGATGCACATGGATCTCCTCCCCCTGATGCAGCACGTAGGGCCGCAGGTCCGTATGGCGTCCTGACATCCCGCCCTCTACCACCGTGGGAATTTGAGACAGGTATACCGTTGGCTGGGCCATGTAGCCCCGCGGGTGCTGGCGAATCTTTTCGGCAAAGGCCTGCCGCTCCTCCACAGTGGAATTGATGCCCACCAGCATGTCGTCTCCCCCCTCGGCACTGGCCGATTTCACCACCAGCTCATCGAGATGGTCCAGCACATAAGCCCGGTCTTCATCCCGCCAGCAGAGATAGGTGGTGACGTTGGGCAGCAGCGGCTCTTCGTTTAGGTAAAACCGAATGATATCGGGCACATAGGCGTAGATTACCTTGTCGTCGCCGATGCCCGCTCCGATGGCGTTGACCAGCGCCAGCCGCCCCTGCTGACATAGCTCAATCAGCGCCTGGGTAGCGTCGGGGTAGTCTGGCCCCAGGTCGAGGTCATCAAACATCTCCGTGTCCCCCCGCCGGTAGACCACATCTAGCCGCTGCAGATCCGGGCCCTTACGGTAGCAGAGGTAGCCATCTGCAATGGTCACTTCGTCAGGGGCAAGCAGCACGATGCCCATCTGCTCGGCCAATAGCTCATGCTCAAAGTAGGCGGAGCTATGGGTACCGGGGGTAAGCAGCGCCAGAGTGCTGTCTGGGCTAGGGGCCACGGCGGTCATTACCGCTTTGAGCTGCTGGGCATAGCCATCGACGGGTGCGGGCTGAAAGCGCTCCATCAAGTCTGGCAGTACCCGCTCCATCGCTAGCCGGTTCTTGAGCACATAGGCAATTCCTGAGGGTACCCGCAGGTTATCCTCCAGGACGCACCAATCCCCTTGGCGATCGCGCACTAGGTCAATGCCGCCGATGTGGCACCAAATGCCCTTGGGAGGCTGCATCCCCATGCACTCGGGGCGAAACCGTAGCGCCGACTCGATAATTTCTCGGGGAATCACCCCTTCGCTGATGATGCGCTGGTCGCTGTATACATCGGCGCAAAACAGATTCAGGGCCTTGACCCGCTGCTGCAATCCGGCGGTGACCTGGGCCCACTCATCGGCGGCGATCGCCCGGGGAATGGGGTCAAAGGGCAGCACCCGCTCGTCGTCTCCCAAGGTAAAGGTGGCCCCCAACTCTTTCAGCACGGTTTCTAAGTCCGCCTTCACCTGGGGCAGGTCCGGCCGCTGGGCCTCAAACCAATGCAGGATGGGAGCCGTCTCAGGGCGCAGCACTCCTTTGGAGGCAAAATACTCGTCGTACAAGTCTTGGGGGTCGTAGGCGTCAAACATGCGATGGATGGGGACTAGTGGTGAAGCCCGTAGGGCTGGGATGATTCGGTAAGCCAACCGCACCGTAGCAGGCGGGTTGCTATCTTAAGTGTGGCTTACGATACTGGTTGGGCCCAGCGCCAACCCAATCTAT
>JBCCAG010000841.1:0-2023 GCA_039814955.1 Cyanobacteria bacterium P01_A01_bin.135 | reverse complement strand
GTTTCAGTCGTTAAGCGATCGCGCTCCGCCAGCCGCTGCAGTCGCGCTTGGGCAAGCTTCCAGTCGGTAACATCGCGGGCCACCGTTAATAGGCAGGGCCGGTTATCTAGATTAAAGACTGCTGTCGATAGCAGGGTATGGATGGCGCGGCCATCCTTGTGGCGAAAGGCAATTTCCTGATTTCGCACCGTACCTGACTGCTTCAGGCTCTCCAACAGCGCTTGTCGCCCACCGGGATCATCCCACAGGCGCAGCTCAATCGACGTGCGACCCAGCGCTTCGCTGCGGCTGTAGCCCGTCAGCGTCGAAAAGCTGTCGTTGACTTCGATGAAGCAGCCGTCGCTCAAGTGGCTGATAGTAACGGCGTCAGGGCTAAAGCCTACGGCTTTAGAAAATTTTTCTTCAGACAGCCGCAGTGCCTTTCGGATATGGTACTGACGGACAACGGTCGCCGTCAGCAGGAGCGTCGTCAGTGATGCGATACTTGCCAGTACAGTTAGAGTGTTTAGGTCAACGCCGTCCATGATGCTGATCACCTTCGCTTAGTCTCCTACGATGCTAAATGGCTAGAGTCATTAACATCCCCCACCTGTATGAGTTGTAGAAGCTGACCTTATCAATGAGGAGGGCGCTCCCCCTTGATGGCTACATTCACTTACGGCGCTCTACTCAGGCAGCTGCAGAAGTCCCTAAATACAACAAAGGCGAGCCGGTTTGGGCTCGCCTTGTCTGGACTGCTATGGGAGAGGCCTGGTGCCTACCGCTGGCTAATCTGTACATCTAAGTTCTTCCTGTGTGGTGTCAGCTAAGACATGATTGACAAGGGTCCAGAGCCCGTATGGTGAGGCTGAACCTGTCGTCCGATACAGAAAAATTGTCAGGCTGTCTCTAGCCAGTCAAAGATGCGATCGAGCTGCTCCAGCGTAATTAGCCCGTACTGCCACAAAATCATGGGCAGCGGTCCGGGGTCCTGCTCACTGTGGCGTAGGGCGATCGAAATAGAGGAGGGTGAGATTGAGAGCTCCTCCTGCAAGAACGTAATCAGTTTTGAGTAAGTAGATGGTGTCATCGGGTGTCTCCGTAAAGTGGGTTGTTAAAAGTAAAGCTGAATTGGCGCGGGGATAAATGAGAATTTTATTAACTGATATTAAGTCTATGAGAAATGGACTCATGTAGCCATCTGTCGCGGGGCTATGGATTAGATCCACAGGCAGGGCTTCCGACTCCGTATGGGTAGACCCTGCTCCCTCAGCTTCCGGCTAAGCAAGACTATAGGTCACCCGGTACCCCACAAATCTCCCCTAGGGGCAGTTTTCCTATTGGTTTGGTTCATTAAAGTTAGCCCACTGGCAACGAGCCACTGCAGCACAGGACCAAAGGTCGGTAAGCGGCTCTGAAATGCGGACTGCTTGAAAATAGAGTCAGGAGCGAAGCGCCGCCAGTTGAAGCGCCCTAAAGTGATTCACTTGGTCCTGTTGGGGTCACCTGCTTGCCCACTAGGGTAATCTATTCTGCCACACGGAGGATAAGGAAACTCCGTCAAATCTATCAACTTTCTTAAATTTTGGCGGTAGCTCAATCGAAAGAGGTAGCATCGCCTTCTAAAAACTACTCTGGCGGCTGGGCCATGAAGTCAATGCTGATTCGATCGCCCACCTGTAGCCCCAGCTCAGCGGCCCGTCCCCCCCGCAGCTCAATTACCTGGTCGATGTTTACATCTGGCCCATAGGTGGGGCAGGGCATTGCCTCACAGGGGGGAACCTCTGCTGCGATCGCCTCAACCCGCTCCCCCCGCAGAAATACCATGTCTAGGGGAACCAGCACGTTGCGCATCCAAAAGCGAACTGGACCAGCTGAGTCAAAGGGGAATAGCATTCCCCGATCGTCTGGGATCTGGGGGCGAAACATGAGGCCGATGGCCCGCTGCATATCTGTTTCAGCGACTTCCAGGTCAATTCGGGTCCCGTTGATGTCGGCAGTGGCAGAGATGGGAAGCAATTGGCCCTCAGCAGTAGATGGGGAT
>JBCCAG010000921.1:0-1655 GCA_039814955.1 Cyanobacteria bacterium P01_A01_bin.135 | reverse complement strand
ATCTCGCTCATAGCACCAGCAGCTCGTCAGGTGGTCGTACACCATACCAACTGCCTGCATGTAGGCATAGATGATAGTCGAGCCCACAAACGTCATCCCTCGCCGCTTCAAGTCTTTTGACAGAGCATCGCTCTGGGGCGTGGTGACCGGCACTGCCTCAAAGGTATCCCAATGATTGACAATTGGCCGACCCTCTACAAATTTCCACACATAGGCGTCGTAGCTGCCGAACTTCTCCTGGATTGCCAGGAACGCCTGAGCATTTCTGCGGGCCGCGTAAATCTTCAGGCGATTGCGGATGATGCTGGTGTCTTGCCGCAGCGCTTCTAGCTCACTATCCGTCATGGCGGCAACCTTAGCTGGTATCAATCCCTTGAAGGCCTGCCGATAGCCCTCGCGCTTTTTGAGCACCGTCTCCCAGCTCAATCCGGCCTGCGCCCCCTCTAAAACCAGCATCTCAAAGTGCTTGTGGTCATCATGCACTGGCACCCCCCACTCTTTGTCGTGATAGGCGGCGTAGAGGTCCTGCCCCGGCTTGTTGCCGAAGCAGCGGGACTTTCCGTCTGACGCAGATACCATAGTCTAGAGGGCCTCTTGCTTCACCTTATGACCACTTTCCCATAGCCCACCTCGCCGCCCAAGCCCAGCCGTGTTGATCCATTTTCGGTGCGAGCAGCATAAAAAATTCCACTCTGGGTAGGCTTGACACACCATTTCGGCAATTCTTAATTTAATATTTAGGTACTACGACGTTATGGGTTGGGTCAGCCATGGAAGCAATTGGATACCTCTACAGTCTCGCTGCCCAAGACAGCGATGCCGCCGCAATTACTGCTCAAGATAGCGTAGACGCCGTCAGTGCGGCGATCGCTCCCCTAACGCAGGATATGGCGCAGGCAGCGGGCCGGGTCTCTCGTCAGGCTCTTACCCTAGCCTGTAGCGCCTCCCTGGTGTTGGCTTCCGGCAGTGCGGCCCTGGCCCTGCAGCGGGGTGACTCCGGTAGCAACGTGACCCAGCTCCAGCAAGACCTAACAGCAGCGGGGGTATACAGTGGCCCCGTCACCGGGTTCTACGGCTCCTTGACCCAGGCTGCTGTTGAAGAATTTCAGATTGCTCGAGGACTGGTGGTAGATGGTGTCGCTGGCCCCAATACCCTCGCTGCCCTCCAGGGCTCTGCGCCTGTCACCGTTGTTCCCACCGCCGATAACCCCAACGTGCTTAAGCGGGGTAACCAAGGGGTAGCCGTTACCGATCTGCAGCGGGCTCTTGCCAATGCGGGCTATTTCAGTGGTCCGGTCACCGGGTTCTACGGCTCCCTCACGGAAGGCGCTGTCATCACCTTTCAGCAGGCCAATGGCCTAGTTGTCGACGGCATCGCCGGTCCCATTACCCTGGCCGAGCTAGCGGTAGATAATTCTGCGCCAGACGTTGCCTTGGTGCCGGTAGCGCAGACGGTGGTGACGACGGTACAGCCCGCCGCGGCGGCGACGCCGATTCCAGCGGCGACAGGAGATGTGCTCTACTTGGGCGATCGCGGTCAAGCGGTGCTTAGCTTACAGACCACGCTGTCGGAAATTGGCTTCTACAACAGGAAGCGACTGACGGGCTACTACGGCAGCTCGACGGAAGCCGCGGTGAAGCGTTTTCAGGAGAGT
>JBCCAG010000204.1:0-6190 GCA_039814955.1 Cyanobacteria bacterium P01_A01_bin.135 | reverse complement strand
CTCCACAGCGTTGACGGCAGTTACCAGCCGGGGAGCGCTCACCGCCGTCTCCGCACCGAGACCGACTAGGAAGTTGAGGGCAGAGGGCACATCTATCTGATTGAGGCGTAGGTTGCGTACCACAAGATCGCGAGCTTCATTAGGAAGCTGTCGCCCGACAAAAATAGTGCGACCAAAGCGGCTCGCCTGCAGCCTCGAAAGCCGCAGCACGTAGTTGAAAACGTCTTCAATGGGTTCGTTTTCAATATCCAGGGAAATGGTTACCTCGCTCTCGCCCTCCGCATCCGCCGGTGTCCCTTCTTCGTCATAGGCCAAGTTCAATCCCGCGGCTCGCGCTAGCAGGGAGAGCACGTCGCGGACCGGCGCATCCCGAAGCACCAGACGCGGCAAAATTTCCCGGGTACCAAGGGAGATTGTGGATGGAGAAGGGTCGATGCGGGTCACCGCAATGTCTCCCACCGGTGGGGCGATCGCCCTAGGTAGGATTGGCGGCGGTGCCGCAATCGGGGCTGGATCTACCTCTACCCCATCAATTCTAATTTCGGGGTCAGGGACAAGAATGTCAGTGTCGTCATCAACGGCATCGTCCTCGATGGGGTCAACGGTCTCCAGTTCAGGCTCTTGGGCAATCACCTCGGGCTCTGGCAGTGGGGCAGATGGCTGAACGGGTTCCACCGCCACCGGAACCGGCTCCGCGGCAACCGCGGCGACCGTCGTAAAGTCAAATACAATTGCGTCGTCTGTCTGCCTTACCTGGCCCTCAGGAAGAACGTCTTCACCGGCTACAACAACGCGGACGCTGTTGGCATCGAGCTGAGATACCGTAACGGATGAGATACCGGCGGCCGGGTTATTGGCCACGAAGTCACCGCCGCCCGCCAGCCTTAGCTCCGTGTTCGTCAGGTCGGCCACTAGGGTATTGTCTCGGCTGACCGTAAACACCTGGGGCTGACTGCCGCTATCGCTCGCCAGAATCACTTCGATGCCCTCTGCAGTTCGCTGAATCGCGACGTCGCTGATCACCGCCACCGACTGGGCCACTGCAGCGGTCGCTGTCAAAGCTACTGCAGCGCAACCGCCCAAGGCGCTCAGCCCAATATTGCTTAAACCGAGATGCCGTTTCACCGTTCGCTCCTCCGAGTTAAAAATTGCTTGTCTCTTGATTGGCCTGACGCCGATTGCTTCAGTTACTCCGATGCCCCTGTTTCTGCCGCACCACCCTCAGCTTCGGCTTCTGCTGCCGCCGCTGCCGCCCGCGCTTCCGGCGAGGCAGGCAGCAGCGCGTCTAGCCTAAACGCAGTATTTAGCCGGGCTGGTGGAAGACCTCCAACAGCAGCACCCTGTTGATTGACCTGCACAGTTTGGTCTGACGTATCGAGATCGCTGTCAAATTCTTGAACAATTAGGAGGGGCTGCAGCCGCTCAATATTTCTCAGAATAGACTGGGTTTGAGCAAAGTTACCCGCTAGCTCAACATTATAGACGCGGCGCTCTAAGCGGCCATTGACGCTCTCCCCTAGGGAACTGTCTTGCACGACCCCGGAGGAAGCATTGTCTACCTCAAAGCGCACTAGCTCCGCCCGTCGATCTTCATCAACAACCCCTGCATTGACCGATTGAACCCGCTGGTTCAAATCGTACAGCAGCGTCTCTAGGTTCTCCTCGTTGGCGAACAGGGCCAGCACATCCGCCTGCAGCTGCTCTGCCCTGGCTAATCTGGCACGGGCAGCAGCAATTTCTCGCTGGGTCTCCTCAGGATTTTGTACGCGCTCCTCCCGTTCGGCCACTTCTTGCCGAAGCTGCTGGTAGCGGGTGAAGGCAGGCCGAATTAGGGCAAACAGAAGATAGAGCGTTGCCGCCACCCCTAAAACAGCGGCGATGGTACCCAACACCGTCGGGGTAAGCTCAACCCCAAAGGCGACAGGATAGCTAGGCTCACCGTAGTACTGGTCGTCTTCTCGGTAGTCGCTGACGGTCATTACTCAAATGCTCCTCTATCTCGTAGGGCCTGAATACGGGAGGTCAATCCAACGGCGAGCGTGCTCTCTAGCTCCGCTAGCAGTTGGGATGCCGGCAAATCGTTGAGGTTGGCTGAGATGGTGTATTCAACCACCTGGGGAACCCGGACGTCAACCTCGGAAGCCGCTCCTTCGGGCAGCTCAAAGTTGACTGGGTAATCGGTTAGGCTAGCGCTGTCCAGATTGGTGCTCTCCGCCTCAATGAACGGCGATCGCTTCAGGACGATGACGAAATCGTTGACATCATCGAAGGACACAGCGTACCCCGAAATCGTGATGCTTTGAGTCTCCTCTCCGCCGACGCCCTGCTCCACCCCGGAGATCTGCACCCCGCTGGGGACGCTGTCCTGCATGCTTTGCAGCAGCGCCGACCAGGGTTTAATTTCATCGAACACTGTGACAAGGGCTCTGGCGTCGTCCTCTGCCTGCTGCGCCCGCTGCAGTGCCGTCTCCAGCTCTTGCTGCGTAGAGCGCTGGGCAACCAGCTGAGCTTCGAGTTCATCGCGCCGCGCTTCCAGCCGATCGTTGAGGCTATTGAGCACCAGCCATCCCGCTCCCGCCAGCACGAGGGGTGTCAGACCTACAATAGCGCCCACAATAGCCGGACGCCAGTTTGACTGCTCCCGAATGGTGGGCGCCGAGGTGTCGGCGTAATCGGCGCCCCCACCCGTCCGATTCTTTAAAAAGTTAATGTCAAGGCTGTACATTACCAGGCCTCCCGCAAGCCTAAACCAATCACAACGCCCAAACCAGGCCGCTGCAAATCTAACACATCGTCCTCGACCTCTATCGCCAGAGTCGAGATGGGGTCAATCTGGGTGGTCGGTAGGCTCAAGCGCTGAGAGAAGAACTCATCGAGTTGTCCAATGGCAGCACCCGGCCCCGAGAGCATCAGTTGAGCGACTTCCAGTTCTTCGCCCTGATTGAGATAAAAATCGATTGAGCGCCGCAGCTCATCCGCTAGCTCCCCCAGCACGCGAATCATCGCCACCGTTCCGGGGTTGGTTGTCGGCCCCATCTGCGGAACGCCAACGCTGTCCATCGGGGTGACGGGAATCGTCATTCCCTGGAGCTGGGCTGTGTCTCGGGTGGGCTTCAGGTTCATGGCGTGCCGGAGGGCAGAATGAATCTGATGGGTGCCGATGGGCACTGTCCGCGAGAAATGGGGCACCCCATCGAGCACAATGGAAATTTCTGTGTTCTCGAACTCGATGTCAACAATGGCGACCGCTTCTTGGGGGGTGAACTGCCGCAGCTGCTCGCGGATAGTACGAATCAGCGAAAAGCTGGATATCTCCAGGACGTCAACGTCTAGCCCCGCCTGCTGAAACGTATCTAGATAGTTGTCGGTGACCTCCTTGCGGGTGGCCACCAGCAGGACCTGTACCTTCTCAATGCCGTCCTCGTCAACAAAAAAGCCGAGCTTCTGATAATCCACGTCGGCTTCTTCACGGGGGAAGGGGAGGTACAGGCCCGCTTCCTGGTCGAGAACCATGTTGCGGAGTTCGTTATCGTCGAGCTCCGCAGGAATGGGAATGATGCGCGTGACGGTATCACGCCCGCTGGGAATAGCGGTCGCAACAGCGCTAGCGTTAAAACTCTGCTGAGCGAACAGCTCCTGAAGGATGTCCGCCATGGCCGGGGCATCTAGGATTTGGCCTTCGTGAAATACCCCTTCGGGAACGTCGACAGATGCGAACTGCGACAGGCGAAAAGACTCTCCCTTGCGCCTGATTTGGGCCACATTAACCCGGTCGGGGGTCAGTTCAACACCAATGCCTTTGGGCTTCTTGGAAAAAAGATTAGAGATGAAACTCACGGCGTTAAAATTTTTGCTTCAGTGAACCCAAGATAGATTATGCAACTGCACCCGACCGTAACCGATACCCGACGTCATTAGCTGCTGGAAATCTTATCACTATCTCCCGAACTTACAAAAGAGCTTACCCAGGGTTACTGGAAATTCTATCGCCATTATGGCGACATTAGACATAAAGCGTAATGTTCTTGCAGGATTTCGGTGAGATTATGGCCTGCGCAGCACCTACAAGGCGCTGCGGCATCGGTCTAATTCCTCAGAATAAGCCCATCCGCCTATGAGGCTCGACCCCGCCCAGGCCGCTAATGCATCGCTGCCCCAATAGGACGATACGAGCCAATCAATTTAAACCTTTCCCATCCACTAGCGATTAGAAATTGCCCCATAAAACTAATGAGGGAGCAGCATAAACTGCCCCCTCACCTTACATAAACATCCTAAAATGCCGCTCTTCTAGCGAATGTATTCTTTGAGAATACTGTTGCGATTTGGGTGCCGTAGCTTGCGCAGGGCCTTTGCCTCAATCTGCCGAATCCGCTCACGGGTTACGTTGAAGATCTGGCCGATTTCCTCGAGGGTCTTCATGCGGCCATCGTCTAGACCGTAGCGCAGACGCAAGACATCGCGCTCCCGGGGGCTGAGGGTATCCAGGACGCTCTCTAGGTCCTCCCGCAGCAAATTCTTGGAAACCTGGTCCTCTGGCGTTTCCCCATCCGACTCGATGAAGTCGCCGAGGCGGGAGTCTTCCTCTTTACCGATAGGGGTTTCCAGGGAGATGGGAAGCTGGGCAGACTTAGCGATGAAGCGCAGCTTCTCGATGGTCATCTCCATACGAGTGGCGATTTCTTCTTCGGTGGGCTTGCGGCCCATCTCCTGGGAGAGCAGCTTAGTGGTCTTCTTAATGCGAGAGATAGTCTCGTACAGGTGTACGGGCAAGCGAATAGTGCGAGACTGGTCAGCGATCGCCCGGGTGATGGCCTGACGAATCCACCAGGTGGCGTAGGTGGAGAACTTGTAGCCCTTTTCGTGGTCAAACTTCTCAGCGGCGCGAATCAGGCCCAAACTGCCTTCTTGAATTAGGTCTTGGAACGATAGACCCCGGTTCATATACTTTTTGGCGATGGAGACCACCAAGCGCAGGTTAGACTGCACCATCTTGTCCTTAGCGCGGCGACCGATGTGGAGGCGGCGGCGGAAGGCGGGCAGGCTCATCTCTACCTTTTCAGCCCAGTCGGCATCGGTGGGGCAGCGGTCTAGGTCTTCCGCAAGCTGCTCTCGAATTCGCTCCAGCTCCAGCAGGTCAGCGATCTTGCGGGCCAGCTCAATCTCCTCATCGGCCCGCAGCAGGCGAATGCGGCCAATCTCCTGCAGATACAGGCGGATGGAGTCCTCCGTGTAGTGCTTTTTCTTAGCTTGGACCTTACGAGACGCACGCCCCTTCGCTTTGCCTTTCTTCTCGGCCACTGCCGCTTCAGGCTGTGAATCACCAGACACCGCTACCTTTCCACCTGCTTCAGGCTGGTTGCCAACCAGCTTAGAACGATCCACATCCAACGCATTCTTAGCTTGGGTCATGCCGCGTTCCTCAAACTCCTAATCAAGACAGTAAAAGCCACTACACACCAGTAGATGCCACAAGTTTAGCCAAAGATTGGGAGAGTCACCACAATTTTTTCCCAATCGACGGTAGTTTTACAGAGTACGTTCGGCCCTATAAATGCTATCCGCCATCGAAAATAGACATCTTTTGGAGACGGGTTTTCAGTCCAGACAGGTCCAAAGACAGGCCTAGACTGAGCATCCACCCGTAGTGTAGCGAAGACCCCTGAATTGTGCCGCACAGCTTTTGTCAGTGGCACCTAAGCAGGCGAGCCATCGGCGACACTGGTATTATGAATTTCTGTAAACCTGCGTCCTGACCGCACGACCTACGCGATCAGGGCACTGCTAAGGAACCGCGATGGCCCAAATGCGCTATCCCCACCTGGTGGGGTCTAAATGGACAGCCCAGCAGCAGCTTTGGGGGTGGCGACACTTTCAGGTGGTGAACCGCAAAAACCAGGGGAGGTTTGTGTTTGCCGAGATGGTGGCGACCTGTGACTCCTCCGTGCGCTTTTGGGTGAATGCGAAAGCCCTCAAAGACCGGGACCTGTGGCTGGCGGGCTGGCAACAGCTACCAGCCTCAGAGCCTCTATCAGAGCCCCCGAACTAGGGGCCGTCTATGCCGTATCAAGAACTGGGCCAGCGCAATATACACTGCGGATGGTCCTTCACCTACCGTCCTCTATGATTCCATCCTGCGCCTGGAGCCGCCCCCTCGGATTGCCCTGGGATAATCCTTACCGCGTCCGCT
>JBCCAG010000184.1:0-6425 GCA_039814955.1 Cyanobacteria bacterium P01_A01_bin.135 | reverse complement strand
CAGAAACGGCCTGCCGCAGAAAATCCATAAACACCCGCACCTTATGGGGGATGTAGGCCCGAGACGGGTAGACCAGCCAAGCGGCGGTGCTGAAGTCCGTAGCCGTCACCGCGTAGTCCGGAAACAGGTTGACGAGCCGCCCCGTCAGTAAATCGTCTTGAATCAGCCAGTTGGGGAGTTGGGCGAGCCCCATGCCCGCGATCGCGCATTGCTGCAGTGCGATCGCACTGGAGATTACCGTTTTACCGACCACGGGGACTTCAGTCAGGTGACCTCGCCTGTCCTTAAATCGCCATTGGGTCCGAAAGCCCGCCAGGGGAAACAGTAAGCAGTTGTGGCGGGTAATATCGCGGGGAGACTGGAGGACCTCCGCCTGCTGCAGATAAGCGGGACTGGCACAGACGGCGTAGTGGGTGGGGATGAGGCGGCGGGCGAATAGGCTAGAGTCGGCTAAAATCCCTAGACGCACGGCAACGTCAATTCGTTCCGCCAGTAGGTCAACCACAGCATCACTCAAGAGCAGGTCAACGGTGAGCTGGGGATACTGGGTCTGGAACGCTGGCAGGAGCGGCACGAGGCAGTGGTGCCCAAACGCCACCGAAGCCGTGACCCGCAGGGTTCCCTTGAGCTGCCCGGACATATGGGTGGCCACCTCTACAGCCTGCTCCAGCTCCTCTAGCAAGGGGCCGATGCGCTCGGAGTAGAGGATGCCGGCTTCGGTAGGGGCAAGGCGGCGGGTGGTGCGCTGAAATAGCCTGACGCCTAGCTCGCTCTCTAACCCTGCGATCGCCCGCGACACCGAAGACGGGTCGACATTGCGACTGCGGGCAACCGCGGCAAAGCTCCCCTGCTGCACAACGTCAACGAAGAGTTGCAGAACCGATACATCCATAGCAGGGTAAGCAAAGCACAGGGAGAGGATGAGCCGACGCGTTGGCCAAAGCGGTGGCGACAGGGGTGGCGACGGTGGTCATACTGCCCGCCAAACGCGCTCCCTAGATTAATGCAAAAAGCGCACGAGTATCGTTCATCAAACCATATTTACTGCGATCGCTGCGGCGAATACAGTTAAACCGTCACCAACTAGCAAGGAGCAGAAACATCATGACCCGAGTTGCCCTACTGGGGACAGGAGCCATGGGTTTCCGCATGGCCCAATTGCTGCAAACCCAGCACCACCTGATCGTCTACAACCGCAGCCCAGAGAAGCTTAAACCTCTACTTGAGCAAGGGGCCACCTATGCCGAAACGCCGAAAGCCGCCGCAGAACAAGCCGATATTTTAATCAGCATGGTAACGAACGACGAAAGCTCTCGCGACATCTGGCTCCATCCTGATAGCGGCGCGGTCCATGGGCTACGCCAGCCCAAAATCGCCATTGAATCCAGCACCCTAACCGTAGAATGGACCCAAGAGTTAGCTGCCGCCGTCCAGAATACCGGCGCAGCTTTCCTGGATGCCCCGGTCGTAGGCTCCCGCCCGCAAGCGGAAGCGAAGCAACTTATTTCCCTCGTGGGGGGGAAGGCTGAAACCCTAGCCCAGGCAAAATCGGTTTTGTCAGCCGCCGGGGTCGCTGCCATCCACCACCTAGGTGAGGTGGGTCAGGGCATGGCCATGAAGCTAGCGGTCAATGCCCTGTTCGGCGTTCAAGTCGCCGCTTTGGCAGAACTCTTAGGGATGCTGTCTGGGCAGGGTCTCTCTCCAGAGGTGGCCATGGCCTGCCTCAACAAGCTGCCTGTTACCAGCCCAGCCATAAAAGGGGCCGGCAGCCTGATGGTCAGCGAGCGCCACGCGCCGCTGTTCCCTATCCATTTGGTGGCAAAGGATTTTCGCTACGTTCTCCAGGGCGTCAACGCCGTCGGCGGTTCGGCTCCTGTATCACAGGCGGCCCAAGAGGTATACCAAGCGGCGATCGCCCAAGGCCATGGGGACGCCAATATTACGGGCGTCGCCAGACTATTTCAGTGAACTTTCTCACGGCAGCGCGGCGGGCGGGGGAGCTCGCTATATCTCTCCCACCTTGAGTACGGAGACCAGCTGACCCGCCGCTACCCGCGTCTCCCCCTGGGACACCCGTGCCAGCGCATTAGTCTGGCTAAGGTTGACCAAATTACCCGAACTGTGGCTCCCCGCCGCTAGGTGAAACCCATAGCCCTCTGCCGTCACCGTAAGTCGTCCCCACAGGTAGGTCTCCCGCTGCCCCCCGGCCCGCAGCTCTTCCTGGGCGATCGCCGGTAAGAAAGTGGGGCCCCAGCCGCCGCTGCGCCCCGACAGCTTGCGCAGGGCGGGCTGCACAAAGCGCCAAAAGCCCACCAGCGAGGAAACCGGGTTGCCCGGCAGGCCGAAGTACAGCTTGCTTCCTTGGTCACCTGCCGTGGCCACCGTCAGGGGTTTCCCCGGCTTAACCGCCACCGCTCGAACGTGAATTTTTGCCCCTAGCTCCGCCAAAATGCGGTCCACATAGTCATAGTCCCCCACCGAAACTCCTCCCGTAGAGAGCACTACATCGGCCTGCTGCAGGGCTTGGGCGATCGTCCGCTTTAGCTGCGCAGGGTCGTCGGGCACGATCCCCAATGGCAGAGGAACAGCCCCCGCTGCGGCCACCAAGGCCGACAGGGCGTACTGGTTGGAGTCTACGATTTGTCCCGGCTGGAGGGGCTGGTCAGGGGTTACCAGCTCATTGCCCGTTGACAAGATCGCCACCCGGGGCTGGCGGTACACCGGCACCGCGCTGCACTGGGCCGTCGCCAAAACGGCGATGTCGGGCGCGCCCAGCAGGGTACCGGCGGCCAAAAGCGGCTGCCCCGCCTGGTAAAAAGCCCCTTGGCGGCGAATAAAGGCACTGGGTTCGGCCGCTAGCACCGCGACGCGATTGAGCTCTGTAGGAGCGGCTTCTGCTGAGGCTTCTGGCGTCGCAGTGTTTTCCTGAATGACATTTTCCTGAATGACAATGGTATCGGCCCCTTCTGGCACCATGCCGCCGGTGAAAATGCGCGCCGCCTCCCCCGTCGCGATCGCCCGCTGGGGCCGGTAGCCCGCCGGAATCGTTTCCACAACCTGCAGGAGCTGGGGCGTCGCTTCAGAGGCTGACTGCACGTCGGCGTAGCGGACGGCGTAGCCATCCATGGCCGAGTTATCCCATTGAGGAATATCCTGGGCCCCGGCGATCGCCTCGGCTAAAATTCGCCCCGCCGCCTGCTGAAGGGGGACGGTTTCTGCTTGGGCCGCGCTGCTGAAGGGCTTAACGAGGTCGGCAATGATCTGGTCGGCGGTGGCGGCGGGCAGCATGGCGGCGTCCTTTGGGCTTGAAATGAATGGGTAATCGGTCGAAAACCTGCCTAGTTAGTCTATCTAGAATCGACAGGTACAGGGGCCAGGGCGATTGGGGCGCAATGCGGTGCTTGCTGGTATGAAAAAACCTATGCAATAATGGTGGACTGTGTCGTATAAGCGTTGTCTGGGAATACCATGGCTAAAGGGGTTCGAATTATCATCACGCTGGAGTGCACCGAATGCCGCTCCAACACTAATAAGCGGTCAGCGGGCGTGTCTCGCTACACCACAACCAAAAACCGCCGCAACACCACGGGGCGAATTGAGCTGAAGAAGTTCTGCACCCACTGCAACACTCACACTATCCACAAAGAGATTAAGTAGGCTTAAGCCTTTGGGCTACCACCACTTATAACCACCATCACCGACAAACTACCGCCGACAAATAATGAGTTACTATCGCCGCCGCGTATCCCCCATTAGCCCCAAAGAGCCCATCGACTATAAGGACGTCGAGCTGCTGCGCAAATTCATCACCGATCGCGGCAAAATTCTTCCCCGCCGCATCACTGGTCTCACGGCAAAGCAGCAGCACGACCTGACCTATGCCATTAAGCGGGCTCGCTTGCTGGCGCTGCTGCCGTTCGTCAACCGCGAGGGCTAGGCGCTAAATTCGCGATTTGGCGCTTGCCCGCCACGAGCAGCGCGCTTGTGATTTACTGAGAGGGACTGGTGTTATGCCGCCTTTCAGCTTGGTAAGTTTCGCCCTGGCGGGACATCCCAGGTTACCGTTACGCATTGACCGCTATGGAGAAGGGCAGCCTAGTAGAGTTCCGATATCAGGGCGGGCGTCGCCTGGGCATTGCCGATCGCCCAGACGGCAAGAAAAACTGGGTCTTGGTGGACCAGCAGGGACAGCCCCATACCGTACAGCCGCGGCAGGTAACCTACACCATAGGCGGCCACTACACTCAAGCAGAGCTGCCAGATTTTTTGCAGCAGGTTGAGGACCACTACGACCCCTCTATTTTGGAGGTGGTGTGGGAGCTACTCAGCGCAGATGGGGAGACGGCCACGGTAGCTGAGATGGCTGAGCTATTATTCTCTAGCGATCGCCCAGAACTTTGCTACACAGTACACGTCCTGCTCTCGGAAGACAAGGTTTACTTTAAACAAAAGGGCGATCGCTACGAGCCGCGTCCAGCCTCCCAGGTGGCTGAAATTCAGCACCAGAAGGAAATGGAGGTCAAGAGGGCGGCTGAGTGGGAAGGGTTTTTGACCCGCCTCAGGCAGCGGCTTGAGGCTTCTGGAGAGGAGCGAGCCAGGCTAGAGCCCAGCGATCGCCCTCGCATTGAGGCCCTAGAGCGCCTGGCCGTGGCGGGAGAAGCGGAAAAGCCGGCAGCAGCAGCGATAGAGATTTTAGCCGCTCTGGGGCGGCCCAAGACGCCGTCAGGGGCATTCGATCTGCTAGTTGACCTAGGACTCTGGAGCCACCATGAGAATCTATTCCTTCGCCGACGACAGATCGCGACGCATTTTCCTCAAGAGGTACTTACCATGGTCAGCGGCTGTCTTCAAAATCCCATCGACGACGCAGACGCAGACCACCGGCTAGATCTCACTCACCTCAAGGTCTACACCGTTGACGATGAATCTACAAGGGAAATTGACGATGGCCTCAGCATCGAGTCCCTAGAGGGGGGCGAGGCCCGGCTGTGGATTCACATTGCCGACCCTACCCGATGGATTTCCCCCGGCGATGAGCTAGACCTAGAGGCCCGCCGCCGCTCCACGAGCCTTTATCTGCCCACGGGCACGGTGCCCATGTTTCCGGATGCGCTGGCCACCGGCCCCATGAGCTTGCGGCAGGGGGAGCTGTGCTATGCCCTCAGCTTTGGCGTCGTCCTAGATGAGGCCGGGGCGATCGCCAACTACACCATCTCCCCTAGCCTGATTCGGCCCACCTACCGGCTCACCTACGACGATGTAGATGACATTCTGCAGCTCCAGGTTCAGGCAGAGCAAGAGGTAGGGGAAATCGCTGAATGGGCCGAGATTCGCCAGCGGTGGCGAACCTCACAGGGAGCCATCAATATCAAAATGCCGGAGGCCACCATCAAGGTCTATGGAGACGAGGTGACTATCAGCCTGCTAGAAACCTCAAAGTCCCGGCGAATGGTGGCCGAGATGATGATTCTAACCGGGGAGGTTACCGGCCACTACGCCCGCGAATCTGGCATTGTGGTTCCATTTCGGGGGCAGCCCCAGCCCGAGCTACCGGACGAGGAGGTGCTGCTGCTGCTGCCTGCCGGCCCAGTGCGGGACTGCGCCATTCGCCGCTGCATGCCCCGCAGCGAAGTGCTCACTAGCCCCCTACGCCACGCCGGCCTGGGTCTAGATATCTACACCCAGAGCACCTCTCCCATCCGCCGCTACACCGACCTGCTCACCCATTTTCAGCTCAAGGCCCACCTGCGCGGCGACCCCCTCCCCTTCGAGTCCGACGCCCTGCGGGAGGTGGTGCAGTCAGTGACCTCCACGGCCTACGAGGCAACCCTGGTAGAGCGGCAGACCAACCGCTACTGGAGCCTGGAGTTTCTCCGTCGCCATGAGGGGGAAGTGTGGCAGGCGCTGATGCTGCGCTGGCTGCGGGAGCACGAAAACCTGGCCCTCGTCCTGCTCGAAGAGCTGGGGCTGGAGGTGGCGGTGCGGCTACAGCGAGCGGTCGACGTTGGGGAGCGGCTGCAGCTACAGGTTGCCTATGCAGACCCCCGGCAGGATGTAATCCAGTTCACCGAGCTATCTGAAGTCGGGACGTCAGCCTAGGCTACCAGGTAGGGCCGAGGCCAGTGGCTTCGGTCGGCCCCTCGGTATCCTCTATGTCTAATGGGGCTATCTCCCCGCGGGTCTGGGTAACGAAAAACTCCACCTGCATGTCTCCAAGCTGCAGCAGCGTCCCGTCCCGCAGCCGGTGCCTTGTCCCTGGAACAATGGCTCGGTTATCCACTTGCGTCCCGTTGCGGCTGCCCACATCCATGACAAAGAATTCGTCATGGCCGCGATGGGCAATTACCGCATGCCGCCGCGAAACCGAAGGTTCCGCCACCGCGATCGCTGAGGCGGAACCCCGACCCAGCAGCCAGCTTGAGGCT
>JBCCAG010000482.1:0-3798 GCA_039814955.1 Cyanobacteria bacterium P01_A01_bin.135 | reverse complement strand
GATACTCCGTTCTCCTAAACATAACGGTGGACTAACTCAGTGGCGGAGGCTCAAGCCCGTGTTCCTGGCAAACATCCGCCGTCGAAACGAGCGGCTTGTCAAGTCCGAGGACAATGTCAAGCAGCATGCGTATACCCACCAGGTCCTCTAGAGAGCTGCTCTCTAGAAAGCTACAGGGTTGCCCCCTTCAGGATTAGCACCCTTAAGCCCTAGTCCTGAAGGGGGTTTCGCCGTTTTGCCCCCACTTCTGCAGGTGGGTCCAGGGCATAGCCTATTGGGCGCAAATTATTTCTTGGCGGTGGCTATTTGGCGGTGCCATGGCTGGGCGTAGCCACCGCTTATTCTGTCAGCACCTTGAGTAGAGCCTTTCTGTAACGGAGAGGCTCTATTTTTGCTCTGGTAGCTTTGGGCACTTTGCAGCGGGCAAAATGCCAGGCCCATCCTTAGTCCACACCATACCTGCTGGGTTGGGACAGCAGAAGGCCGGTTCGTTTCCATTTCCGATAGCCTGCCAGCACAAAAATACTGTAGTCAGATTTGGCAACAATTAGCGAAATGTGAATGGATGTACCTAATCTCTTCAGCGTAACGAAATATTTCTATTGATTAACTTTCGCGTTATAGCGTGAACTTGTCGTCAAGAAGTTGATAATCTTCTGTTTACGTTAGCTATGCAACATTTTTTAGTCGCGTAGCCGATTTAGCGGATGGGGCCCTGCGGGTACCGCCGCAAATAGCGACCCACTTTTTAATAAGAGGCAACTTTAAAATGAACTCTCCCCACCTAGGTCAATCGATTTCTATGGGCGTTGTTCTGCTATTGGCTAGCTTGAGCATAGTGGCCCTAATGGCTCTGCAGAGCGGCGTTCTCCGCTAGCGCCTCCGAATCAAACGAATTCTGAATCTCTCGTCACCCTTACCCATTTCCCTCCAGCTCTGCTGAGAGGGATTTTTTATTCCATAGCCCTGGTCGTGCTTTGGGGCGTTTTGGTGATGTAAAGCATTACAGAGCTCAACGTCTATAGCCAGTGGCCAAACTCATCCGCAAAGCGATCGCTTAAAATCGCCTCTCTTATCCGCTGGGTAAAGCGTACTAACTCGGTAATATTATGAATTGATAAGAGGGTATGGCCCAACTGTTCGCGGGCGTGCAGGAGGTGGCTCAGGTAAGCGCGGGTGAAGCGGCTGCAGGTATAGCAGGGGCAGGTCTCATCTAAGGGGGTAAAGTCCTCCCGGAAGCGGGCATTCTTTAGGTTCCAGCGATCGCCCTGGACGATGGCGCTGCCGTGGCGGGCGAGCCGGGTGGGAATCACGCAGTCAAATAGATCGATGCCAGCAGCAATAGCCTGGGCCATCTCCCGGTGAGTGCCCACTCCCATGAGGTAACGGGGCTTGTGGTCCGGCAGCAGGGGGGTGGTGGCCTGGACGATGCCCTTAATCAGCTCCGCAGGCTCCCCAACGCTGACACCCCCCACTGCGTAGCCCGACAGGTCAAATTCCAGCAGCGATCGCGCCGCGCTTTGGCGCAGGTCAGGGTAAACGCCCCCCTGCACGATGCCAAACAGGGCCTGGTTAGGGCGATCGTGCTCGGCGACGCAGCGCCCCAGCCAGCGGTAGGTGCGATCGGTGGCCCGCTGCACCTCCTCCCGGCTAGCCGGGTAGGGGGGGCACTCGTCAAAGGCCATGATTACATCAGCCCCTAGGGCGTTCTGGATTTGCACCGAGCGCTCTGGGGTGAGGTTGATGGTAGCGCCGTCTCGGGGAGATTGGAAGGTGACGCCCTCCTCAGTGATGGAACGTAGCTTGCTGAGGCTGAACACCTGGAAGCCCCCCGAATCGGTGAGCATGGGGCCGTCCCAGCCCATGAACCGGTGCAATCCGCCGCCGCGGGCGACAATGCTCTCCCCTGGCTGCAGGTGCAGGTGGTAGGTGTTGGCCAGTACCATCTGGGCCCCGGTATGCTGGAGCTGCTCGGTGGTAACGGTTTTGACGTTGGCTAGAGTGCCCACGGGCATAAACCGGGGGGTTTCTACGACGCCGTGGGGGGTCTCAAAAATCCCGGCGCGGGCCTGGGTTTTTGCGCAGCGAGCCTGCAGGTGATATTTAAATGACGCCATCTAAATGCGGGTTGCTCCTAAAATCATTCCCACCAGTAGCAAAAAACCGATGTAGACGTTCTGCCGAAAAATGCGGCCATATACCGAGGGGGGGAGGGGGATGTTTTTGAGGGTCCGGTACTGCTGGCCCCAAAACCCAGCGGCGATCGCCAGGGTGAGCCAAAACGCCAGGTTCAAGCTCAAATTCATCCCCACCGCCGCCAGCAGCAGCACTGTACCCAGGTAAAACAGCCCCACCGCATCTGCGGCCCGGGGGCCAAAGTACAGGGCAGCGGAGCGCACCCCCACCTTGATGTCGTCCTGGCGGTCTGCCATGGCGTACACCGTGTCAAAGCCTAGGGTCCAGAGAACCACTGCCTCCCACAGCAGCCAGGCCGCCACCGACAGCCCGCCGGTGACCGCACTCCAGCTAATCAATACGGCAAAGCCCCAGGCCAGAGAGAGCACTAGCTGCGGTACCGGAAACACCCGCTTCGCCAGCGGATACAGCAGGATGACCGGCACTGCCAGCACGCACAGGATAAAGCTCAGGGGATTGAGGTAGAGGGCCAGCACCAGGGCGCACACCAGCGCCACCAGCAGCACCACCACGCCGGTTTTCACCGTCAGCGCCCGGGATGCCAGAGGGCGGCTCTTAGTACGGGCGACGTTAGGGTCGATGTTGCGGTCCCACAGGTCATTGACCACGCAGCCTGCCGCGCTGGTGGCTAGGGTGCCCAGTATGATTACTCCCACTAGAGGCCAGGGGGGCAGAGTACCGGGGCTGAGGCTGTGGGCCCCCAAGAACACAGCCCACAGAGCGGGCACCATCAAAATTAGCCGACCCGCTGGCTTATCCCAGCGCAGCAGCCGAATTACCTTGTTCCAAACCGGCTCCGGTTGAGACGGACTCACCATAGGATGACCATTGTAGCGGCGGTGAGAGCGCGCTATGGTGGCAAGTACCATCGCGTCTCAAACCATTTGTTATCGTACCGCACCATGCCCAGCCCTACCGATTCATCCCCTTCGCCTGATGCCCCTGCTGCGGCCCGCCAGCCCAGCAGCCAGAAATTTAGCAGCCAGCATACCCTAACCACTGAGGGCGGTGAACTCGTCTACACTGCTGTTGCCGAGTGGCAAATCCTGCGCGATCGCGACAAGCCGGTGGCGGAGCTGTTTCACGTGGCTTACCTCGCCGATGGAGAAGCGGCGAATCAGCGGCCCCTCACCTTTGTGTTCAATGGGGGACCCGGTGCGGCCTCGGCTTACCTACATATGGGAGCCCTCGGCCCTAAGCGGGTCTACTTTAACCCCGATGGCAGCTTACCCCAGCCTCCGGTCCAGGTGGTGGACAATGCCGAAACTTGGCTGGCCTTCACAGATCTGGTGTTCATTGACCCGGTAGGGACAGGTTTCAGCCGCAGCCTAGAGGAAGATGAGAAGCCAAACGATAAACCTGTCTCCACCCCCGACGAAGACAAGCCCAAGGAAACCAAATTTTGGTCCGTGGACCGCGACCTCAAGGCCCTAGGAGAATTTATCCAGGGCTTTTTGTCCAGGCAGCAGCGGTGGCTCTCGCCCATCTTTATTGCCGGGGAGAGCTATGGGGGATTCCGAGTGGCGCGGCTGGTGAAGCATCTGCAGCAGGACTACGGGGTTGGTCTTTCAGGGGCGATCTTGATTTCACCGGCGATGGAGT
>JBCCAG010000732.1:0-2451 GCA_039814955.1 Cyanobacteria bacterium P01_A01_bin.135 | reverse complement strand
CCGTACCCCCTACGAAGCGGCGACCCCCCAACCGGCTCAGTTTGCCCTGCAGCCGGACGCTGTCCATCTCCGCTAACCGCTAATGGATTCACTCGTTGGACAATCCCTGCAGTCGGGGAAGTACACCCTAGACCAGCCCCTAGGGGAAGGGGGCTTCGGCGTCACCTTTAAGGCGACCCAGCACATTCTGGGGCAGACGGTGGTGATTAAGACCCTGAATGAAGCGGTGCGCCAGCGGGCAGACTTTCGGCAGCTTCAGCAGCGGTTTTTAGAAGAGGCCCGGCGGCTGGCCCGCTGCAGCCACCCCAACATCGTGCAGGTGCGCGACTTCTTCGTTGAGGCTGACATCCCCTATCTGGTGATGGACTACATCCCGGGGCGGACCTTGGATCAGCTCGTTTTGCCCGACGCGCCGCTGGCAGAGGCCACGGCAATTCACTATGCCCGGCAGGTGGGGGCGGCCCTGGGGGTAGTGCACCGCAACGCCTTGCTACACCGCGACGTTAAGCCCCAGAACGTGATTCTGCGGGAAGGCACCCAAGAAGTCATTCTGATTGACTTCGGCATTGCCCGGGAATTTCGCCTCGGCCAGCAGCAGACCCATACCAGCATTCTGTCTGAGGGCTATGCCCCCATCGAGCAGTACCTCACCCAAGCGCCGCGCACCCCCGCCACCGACGTCTATGGCCTAGCAGCGACGCTGTACACCCTGCTCACCGCCGAGGTGCCCGTGGCTGCCGTGCTGCGCGATCGCCAGAGCCTGCCGGAGCCTCGGGACCTGCAGCCTCAGCTCAGCAGCGCCGTCAATAGTGCCGTGCTGCGGGGTATGGCCGTGGAGGCCCATCGCCGACCGCCGACGGTGGAGCAGTGGCTGGCGCTACTGCCCGCCACCCCAACGAATCAGTGGGGAGCTTCCCAGGGCAACAGCAAGACAGTGGCAGTCGCCCCCCGTTGGCCCACCCTGGAAGGAGAAACGCCGCCCACCACCCTAGAACCCCATCGCCATCGTCCGCGCGTTGCCCAGCCGCGCCCGCTAGACAGCGCCGCACCCACTGTGGCGGTGTCCCCCCGCCAGCCTACCCGCGCCACCGCGCCAGCGGAGGCCCCGCCCGCCCCGCCAGGCGACACCGATACCGACGTGGTGCGTCCCCGCCGCAGCCCCCGGCGCTCCTGCCTGGGCTGTCTAGTGATTCCTCTGGCCATGTCCTTGGCCGTGGCGGGGGCGGGCCTAGGGGCCCTGTGGTGGCGATCGCGCCAGCCCGCCGTTGCCCCGTCAGCAGAAACATTGCCCGACTCAGAGGCCGAGGGAGAGTCAGATGAGGGGATCTCCATTCAGCTTCCCCCCATCCGCCTGCCGTTTCCGGGGGGTGACGGCGAGGAGGGCGAGCCGGAGCCGACCGATGACGAATCGGGTGAATCGGGCGGCTTCCCGTTTGAGTTGCCCCGCATCCGGTTTCCCTTCCCAAGGCGAGGGCAGGATAACCCGCCCGTCCCGGACCCAGTGCCTCCGGTAGAGACAACGCCCCCTATCTCCGCCCCTCCCCCTCGCCAAACCACGCCGGCCCCTGAACCCGAGGTTACGCCCACCCCACCCCGGACGCCGGCCCCCGCCCCTTCCCGCAATCCCACGGCCAGCGACCCCAGTTCGCTGCCCAGTCTGTCGGGTGGGCGTAACCGCAGCCAGCCCCTGCGCCCCATCGCCGGCTACAGCATTGGCACCCAGCGATCGCAGGTGGAGGCGGGGCTAGGCCGCCCCACAGACGCCAAGGTCGATCTGTCGGGCAGCACCGCCGCCTACTACAACACGGCTCCTGGACAGGTGAGCTTTACCTACGTCTACGACCAGCGCGATCGCGTCCAGCGGGGGGAGGCCACCTTTGCCCCCAATGTGGATGACACAGTGGTACGAACGGCGGTGAAAACCATGAGCGACGCCAGCTTGAGCCGCAATGTGGTTCAAGCGGTAGCCCAGGTTCACAACGGCCAGCGCGATCGCTATAGCTTTGATGCGGGCAGCGGCAGCGGCACGGTTGAGCGGGATAGGCAGGGCAATACGGTTATCCGCATTGATCCCTAGAAACTTAAGAAATAATAAAAAGTTGTAAATTTTCCGCCCCCCATTCTTCTGCCTTTTGAATGGGCGCGATCGCCCATTCCACAAAAAGTAGATCTTGTTGCAGAAAATACAGCAATCTGCGGCGAGTTGCCGTGGGGGCTAGACCGCTTGTCACCGCTTGTTCGGTAATAACTCGGACAATGTTTTGATAGGATAGATAACCCCTAGAAAACGCTATACCGTCAGTGTGCAGCGCGATCGCGCTGCCGCCGCCAAGAATTACTATGCGCAGATAAATCAAGACAAAATATTACAAACCGAGTTGCATTGTGGATAGATCTGTCTTATCGTCCGTAGATGTATGCAATGCCCTTGTTTCACTGGGTTAGGCTGCT
>JBCCAG010000092.1:0-9018 GCA_039814955.1 Cyanobacteria bacterium P01_A01_bin.135 | reverse complement strand
TAGCTACCTAAACGTCTCCCTGCTGCTGCAGTGCCAGGCCCTAGCGCTCCCCCGGCAAGCCTACCGCTTCCGCGACGAGCGGGTTACATCCGTGGCCGTGCTCAACCCCGTTAACAGCAGCGTGTATGGTCCCCGGGGTCTGAGCAAGGTACAAATTCCCACCATGATTATCTCTGGGAGTCACGACCCGGCCACCCCTGCGGTGTTTGAGCAGTTTCGCACCTTTCCCTGGCTGGCGGCCCCCGAGCGCTACCTGGGGCTAATCGAGGGGCAGGCCCACATCAATCTCGCGGACTTAGATGTGGGAATTAGCGACACCATCAGCTCGATTAGCGGGCTAACCCTGGCAGATCCTCAGGTGATTGGCACCTACGCCCGCAGCTTTAGCCTAGCCTTTTTTGAGGTACATGCGGCTCAAAACGAGGTTTATCGCCCCTACTTACAGGCTTCCTACGCCCGGCACCTCAGCCAAGGGCAAGACTTTCCGCTGCACTTAATTAGCGCCGCTATGGCCCCTAGCCTAGAGGCGGAGATTCTCACCTTGGATACCGCAGTGAATAAGGCGGTGACAAGTAAGGCCCCAAAGCGTGATGAAACAGAGTGATGAAGCTGAAAAAAACAAACGCCGCTTTCAGGGGCTTTGCCCTTTGGCAGGGGCGCACTCCACCGCCGTCTACCCGTGGCCCCGATTGCTGGCGGCTTTAACTGTGGCCATTCGCTTCTAGAAATTTCAGGTACCATAGGCTGCAGCCACCCGCATAACCTGCCACCCGATGACCAGCCTTCTCTCCTCCCCTGACCTCACCCCTCAGCACCCCGGCGATCGCTTTTTGATTGGGCCTGAGCCACTTTCCCTAGCGCAGGCCTATAACCAGGCGGATGATGCCGCCAACGGGGCGGTGGTGGCGATGAGCGGCATGGTGCGCAACCAGACTGGGGGCAAGCCGGTAGAGGCTCTGGACTATCAGGCCTACGAGCCCATGGCCCTGCAGGTATTTCGGCAGATTGGCGAGCAGATTCGCCAGCAGTGGCCCGAGGTCACCCGCCTAGTCATCCACCACCGCACCGGGCGGCTCACCGTGGGGGAAATCAGCGTTTTGGTGGCGGTGGGCTGTCCCCATCGGGGGGAGGCATTTGCTGCCTGTCAGTATGCCATCGATACCCTCAAGCACAATGCCCCAATCTGGAAGAAGGAGTGCTTTAGCGACGGCAGCACCAGTTGGGTAAACTGCTGCTGAGGTGCAAATGAGTGGTGCGAATTAGGGTTTACGTCGCGACAGTTTGAGGTGGAATTTTATTGTATGGTATGTCCCTGCGACGTCACTTGATGCGTTTGAGAATTGCCATACAGAATGCCTATATAAAATTCACGTCATCCACATCATAAAAGCGCAGTTGCCACCTGAGCGGCGTTGCCTGGCCTAGAGCAAATCGTCTAGATTGGAGCCGGGCGATGTTGCCCTAACCGCGCGTAAATACCCGAAATTGCCAGCTTTACCACAATGGTTAAATACGACGTTACGCTTAAGCTCACCGCTCAAGAATGTAGCGCCCACGCTATATTGGCTACGGTTCGCCGCCAGCTCCGGATTGCCGATTGCCCCGAAGATGATATTCGCCGCTTTACTGAAGAAGCTACCCGAAAAGACTACAGCCATCTCTTGCAGACCTGCCGTGAGTGGGTGACATTACACGAGTAGCCACATGGTTTAAAAGGGCAGTGCGAAGCGTAATTCTAGGTATAATCTTCAGCCGTCTTGACCAACTGAATAAGCCACAAATGAACGGCGCTGTCAGGGGGACGCTTCCCGCCGAGAGGCGAACCCTGGCCTTATGGACTGGTCGCCAACCATCTATTACTGGGTCTATGGTAAGACGCTATCCCAGCTGCTGGTGTAAATTAGCTTAGGGAGCTGAGGTGTCAGTAAGTAGACGGAGGCGCTACTCCCCTGACGACTATACTGGCACAGCTGCCTATGATTACCGTCACCGTAAAGCTATTTGCCGCTTACCAGGACGCGTTTGAGCGCTCGGAGCTCACCATGGAGCTGCCCGAGCAGACAAGGGTAGTGGACCTGTGCGATCGCCTCATTGCCCAACGTCCGCAGTTATCTGCCTGGCGCTCCCAGACCCGCTACGGCGTCAACCTCCAGTTTGTGGAGCCTGAGCAGGTCTTGAATCACGGCGACGAGGTGGTCTTAATTCCGCCCGTCAGCGGAGGATGAGCCGCCCATGACCTCCCGCCGCAAGTTTCTCGCCACCGCCACCGTCGCCGCCCTAGCAAGCCTGGCTCACCGAGCTCCGGCCCAGGCACAGCTCCCTAGCGCTGCTGTGACAGCGCTCCTACCCCCCCGTCTGCGCCCGGGTGATACAGTTGGGGTTCTTAGTCCCGCGGGGGCGATGCGCGGTCCGCAAGACCTGGAAATCACCGTGCAGGCGATCGCTGATTTGGGTCTAGTGCCGCGCTTGGGTGCCCACACCCGCGATCGCTATGGCTACCTGGCAGGGCAAGACCGGGATCGCGCTGCCGACATCAACCAATTGTTTGCCGACCCCACTGTCAAAGCCCTGATGCCCATTCGTGGGGACTGGGGCAGCGCCCGTGTCTTGCCCTACTTAGACTACGAGATGATTCGCCAGAACCCGAAGATTCTGGTGGGCTTTAGCGACATTACGGCCCTGCTGCTGGGCATCTATGCTCAAACCGGGCTGGTAACCTTCCACGGACCCCATGGGGTTACCTCCTGGAGCGCGGCCCAGACCCAGCCCTTTCGCCAGGTCTTGTTTGACGGTGGGGCGATCGCTCTCGGGGCGGCGGGGGCAGGGGCGAGTACGCCGGGGCGCACGATTGTGCCGGGGCGAGCCCAAGGGCCGCTGATTGGCGGCAACCTGTCGGTGCTGGTGGGGATTTTGGGCTCCCCCTACATGCCTGACCTCACGGGGGCAATTCTGTTTTTGGAGGACGTGGGGGAAGCGGTGTACCGGGTGGACCGCATGCTCACTCAGATGAAGCTAGCGAGGACGCTGGACGGGCTGGCGGGAATTGTGTTTGGACAATGCACCCGCTGCAGTGCGGAGAATGGGTCCTTGACCCTAGATCAGGTACTGCGGGACCACCTACAGCCGCTGGGAATCCCTGCCTGGTCGGGGGCACTGCTGGGCCATGTGGAGCCAATTTTGACGGTGCCGATTGGGGGAGAGGTGGTGATGGATGCGGGGCGCGGGCTGATGCAGATGGTAGGGCCCGCAGTAGCATAGCCGGACAACCCATCGAGGTAGCTGCATCTCTAAGTGAGCTATCTGGAGAATCAGTGCTACCTGGATTTGGGCTCCGGCTCAGCGGTATTCTCTAGTGTTGTGCAAAAGCCTAGTTCTTGAAGTCTCGGGGCCCGGTGTAGCCTGAAATCTCCGCAAGCTGGTCTAGCGGAATTGAGCCTGAATACTGCTCCCCATTGATTTCCCAGGTCGGGAAGCCCTGCACCCCTGCATCCCGGCAGAGCTGAGGCTGGGCATTAGCGCCATCGGGGGCACATTCAACATAGTTGATGTACTGGAACGCCTCTCTGCCAAACAGCCGCTGCTGCTCGTGGCAGTGAGGGCACCAGTAGGCGCTATATTTCTTAGCGCCAATATCAGAGAGGTGCTGGGCCAGGGCAATCTCCGATTCCCCTGAGGTGGTGGTAATCGGCGGCGGCAGCGCGCCATCAGCGGCTACTTCACCTGGCGGCTGATTCACGTCGGCATAGACAACGCCGGTCCCCACCAGGGTCACCACCGCCACCAGCACGCCGATGAAGGCCAGTTGGCCGATGTCGTCCCACTGACGTCCTAATAGGGTAATCACCAACAGGCTGAGGCTGGTTATGGCAGAGACGATGCAGTAGGGACAAACTTCCTGAATGTCGGTCGCCAGGATATACATCAAGTAGCTGCTGAACAGAGTCATCGCCAGAGACCCCATGAACAGCAGCAGCCAGCTCCAGTTCTCCAGAGAAACTTTGAGGTCTTTATTGGTTTCTGCTTTGACGGCCAGTGGCCCGAGGGCAAACACCGCCATGCCGGCGTAGGCCAAAAAGCCAAACAGGGTTAGGGGCAGGCCGAAGACACTGGCATAGGGGCTGGAGAGCACGATGTCGCAGCCGCCGATGGGACAAGCCGCGTCGCCTCCCAGCAGTTTTGATAACAATAGGTAACCCGTCAGGGCGGCTCCCACCGCCGCCAGTGCTCCCAAGATGTAGCGGGAGCGGCGGTGCAGCCATGGCGTTTGCTTGCGGCGTCGCGTCATAGACCTACTCATAGTTATCAGCCTGAGGTGTGATGAAAATGGGACGTCTGCCCCCTATTGTGACGTATCAGTTAGCGTTTGCGGCGGGCTGTCCCAAAAATTTGATGAATAGTAGGGCATGAGCTATCGGGTGGTGGGTGTCATGGGGCCTGGGGAAGGGGCTTCCGAAGTAGACTACGATGCTGCCTACGAACTGGGGCGGGGTATTGCAACCTGTGGCTGGGTACTGCTGAGCGGGGGGCGCGATGCTGGGGTGATGCAGGCGGCAAACCGGGGGGCAAAGGCGGCAGGTGGTCTCACCCTAGGGATTTTGCCGGATAAGGGACAGTCGCGATCGCCCCAGATAGATATTGCCGTGAAGACGGCCATGGGCAGCGGCCGCAACTGGCTCAACATTCTCTCCAGCGACGCCATTGTGGTGTGCGGCCTGGGACTGGGTACCTTGTCGGAACTGGCGCTGGCCCTCAAGCAGGGCATCCCCACACTGCTGCTTGCCCCGATGCCAGAACTGGTAGCGCTGCTGCAGAAGCTGCCCGCTGCCCAAGCGGCCAGGGTGGTGGAAACCCCCCAAGGGGCGATCGCGGAGCTGCAAAAGCTTTTACTACAATAGGGGAGTTGTGTGGCAATGCGGCTGGCGATAGGGTGGCGTTGGCTCAGTTTGTCAGCTTAGAGGTGCCCCCATGTCTTCTGATCCCGATAATGATAAGGACAGCTTTTTATATCCCCGCAGTCGCTACCAGGGAGAGTTCTCGCCGGAGGCAATGACCTTCAATGCCAACCTTCAGGAGTTTGCCCAGCGGGTTTCTCTGATCTGCAACCTGGAGACAGGGGGGAAAATCACCTCTGAAGATGCCTACAGCCAGATTCGCACCCTTTGGAAGACCTTGAAGCGCTCTAAAAAGCAGCTACTCGATCAGCCGCCCCCGGATGTGGAATTACCCCCCGACGATGGCCCCTAGGGCATGGCCGCCTCGAGGCCAAAGAACTGCTTGACCAGCGCCAAAATGCGCAGCGACGCCTTGCCATCTCCAAATGGGTTAATGGCCGTTGCCATTTGGTTGTAGCGCGCCTCATCGGTGAGCAGCCCCTGCGTCTCGGCCACAACCCGTGCAGTATCCGTGCCGATTAGCTTGGCAGTGCCCGCCGCGATCGCCTCACCCCGCTCCGTAGTCTCCCGCAGCACCAGCACCGGTTTGCCCAAGCTAGGGGCTTCTTCCTGCAGTCCGCCGGAGTCGGTGAGCAGTAGGTCGCAGCGCTGAATCGCCCCCACTAGAGTGGCGTAGTCCAACGGCTCCGTGAGGAAGATGCGGGGATGAGCTCCCAAAATATCTTGCAGCGGCTCTCGCACGGTGGGGTTGCGGTGCAGCGGCAGCAGCAAAGCCACATCGGGGTGGGCTTCCACCACTTGGCGCATGGCTCGGGCGATCGCTTTCAGGGGGGCACCCCAGTTCTCGCGCCGGTGCACCGTGGAGAGCAGCACCCGGTAGCGGGACCAGTCTAGGCCGTCGACGTCGCAGGGGGGGGTGTCGTCGGCCACGGTGAGTAGGGCATCGATCACCGTATTGCCGGTGCAGGATATCTGTTCGGTGACCCCAGAAGCCTGCAGATTTTTCACCGCCTGCTCAGTGGGGGCGAAGTGGAGCCGGGCAATTTGGGAGACCAGTCGCCGGTTAGCTTCTTCGGGGTAGGGGTCCATCAACTGATCGGTGCGCAGCCCTGCCTCCACATGTCCCACCGGGATTTTTTGGTAGAAGGCGGCTAGGGCCGCAGCAAAGGCGGTGGTGGTATCGCCCTGCACCAGGACTAGCTCAGGGCGCTGCGCCTGAAATACCTGCTCTAGGCCTCGCAGCGTCCGGCAGGTAATGTCTGTGAGGGTTTGCTGCGGCTGCATAATCTCCAGATCCGCATCCGCTGTGATCTTAAATAGGGTCATCACCTGGGCCACCATTTCCCGGTGCTGCCCGGTAAGAATCACCCGGGTGTCAAAGGCTTCGTCCTGCCGAAATAGGCGAATGACAGGGGCCAGCTTGATTGCCTCAGGGCGGGTGCCCAGAACGATGCAGATGGGGATGGGACGTGACATGGAATTGCCTGCAGCAAAGACACCCCCTATTCTACGAAGGTCTTGTCCCCAGCCACGCAAAGTTGAGCCTCCGCTCTAGCCTCGAGGGGGCTCTATTCCTCTCTAGATAAGCCTTTCACCCTTGCGGCAGATGATATGAGAGAGATCTCGGTGCCACAATCGTGGCAACACAATTTCTTTGAAGCAGTGGCTTGTTTACCTAATACATCAGCTCTTCCACTGCCTTCAGACACAAGACGCTACTTCAAGTTAGGAACTCTTCACCATGGACATCATTCGTCTCATCTTTGCTGTCATCCTGCCCCCAGTAGGCGTATTTATGCAGGTTGGTCTGACCGCTCAGTTTTGGATCAACGTTCTGCTGACCCTGCTAGGCTACATTCCCGGCATCATCCACGCCGTTTGGGTCATTCTTAAGCGGTAATGGCATTTGACTACGACGTTTTAGTAATTGGCGGTGGCTCCGGCGGCATGGCCGCTTCTAAGCGGGCTACCGTCTACGGTAAGCGGGCGGCCATTGTGGAACAGGCCGACTTCGGCGGCACCTGCGCTAACCGGGGCTGCATTCCCAAAAAGCTAATTGTCTATGCCGCCGATGTGGCGCTAACTCTGAAATCAGCCGGTGCCTTTGGTTGGGAAAGTGCTACCCCTGAGCTGCAGTGGTCTACCCTAACTCAGCGCATCCAAAGCCACGTTGGCAGCATTCAGCAATCCATCGCCTCTTCGCTAAAGGAGAAGGGCGTTACCCTGCTGCGGGGCCGCGCTCATCTCAAGGATCTCCACACCGTCATCCTAGAGGGCGACCAGCCTCAGGAAGTTACCGCTGAGACCATTATTCTGGCCGTCGGCGGCAAGCCGAATCGACTGGATATTCCCGGCGCTGAGCACGCCCTGGTCTCCAGCGACATGTTTACCCTCAAGCAGCGCCCACAGCGCTTTGCTGTGATGGGGGGCGGCTACATTGGCGTCGAGTTCTCCAGTATGCTGGCGGCGCTGGGCTCTGAGGTAACGGTTATAGAACCTAGCGGGTTAATCCTGAGCGGCTTTGACCACAGCCTACGTCAGGCCCTGCAGACAGCGCTCTGCGATCGCGGCATTCAAATTCTGCCCGAGACGGTGGCCAAATCCATCGAGAAAACCGGTGACGGGCTAGTGCTTAGCCTCAAGAGCGATCGCGGCGGCCTGCCCGATACCCTAGCAGTGGACCAGGTGCTGATGGCGGTGGGCCGCCATCCCAACATCGAGTCCCTAGGCCTAGAGGCCGCAGGCGTCGAGGTCAAGGAGGGGGCGATCGCGGTGGATGACTACAGCCAAACTACCCAAGAGAATATCTACGCGGTAGGGGACTGCACCGATCGGCTGCCCCTCACCCCAGCGGCGATCGCGGAAGGGAAAGCGGTAATTGACACCCTGTACGGCGATGAGCCGGTTCAAGTCGAGTACCAGTGGATTCCCTCAGCGGTGTTTGCCCGTCCAGAATCGGCGACGGTAGGACTGACAGAGTCTGAGGCCCGAAAGAAGTTTGGCGATGAGGGAATCAAGGTGTTTTCCACCCA
This sequence comes from Cyanobacteria bacterium P01_A01_bin.135, assembly GCA_039814955.1. GTDB lineage: Bacteria > Cyanobacteriota > Cyanobacteriia > CAKZMO01 > CAKZMO01 > JBCCAG01. The sequence continues at coordinate 1,094 of JBCCAG010000092.1, read as the reverse complement.
GTTCCAGCCCTTAAAGCACCAGTTCACAGAATCCGGTGCCCCCGTGCTGCTGAAGCTGATTATTGACAGCGTCACCAAGCGAGTCTTGGGATGTCACATGATGGGGGAACATGCCGCTGATACTATCCAAGCTGCGGCGATCGCCATCAAAGACGGCATTACCAGCGACAAGATTGGGGCCACTATCGGCATTCATCCCACCACGGCGGAGGAGTTGCTGGATCTCATCTAGCTGCTACCTTCGATAATGCACACTACTCAAGAGGAGTTATAACTATGGCAATGACATTTGATGTGCCATCGATTACCTGCAAAGGCTGCGCGGACACCATCACCGAGGTCCTGAAGACGGCGGATCCCGAGGCCAAGGTTAATGTAGACGTCGAGAAGAAGACGGTGAGCGTTGAGACCGAAATGGCTGAAGCTTCTGCCCGGCAGGCGATTGTATCGGCGGGCCACGAAGTGAAGTAGACCTACGACAATTTAATGGCGCTATTAGAGCGGGCTGGACTGATGTTCAGCCCGCTGTGCTTTGTATGGTCACCACTGCGCTTTGCAGCCGACACAGCGCGTGTAAAGGAAATTTGTTGTCTGGTCCAGTTCAGTTTGAGCCATGAAGCCCTGGGACCTTCCTATCCCTAAGTATTGAGGCTTTCGGCTTGGAACGTGGGAGGTGAGGGTCCTGAGCTTGGCGATCGCGCTCACTCACGCATGGCTGTGAATAAACTCGCGCTCAAGATTAGCAAATCTCGAAATGAGTCTACTGGTCTCATACACTATGAGGCTCAACCTGGACCGTTTTGTCTAACTATCACACGGCTGAAATGCTGATTCTGTCGTGGAACTGATGAGACTGACATAATAGGTAGGCAATTGGGCTCTATTCACTGTTCAGTCGCCGTTTTGGTAAGTATCGTAGCTATAGAGTGGTTGCGGCCCCGGGGCAACTATGCTCAGTACTTCACAAAATGCTCTGAGCGCGATTTAGGAGGGGTAGGAAAGGGGGTAGAGTCAGGCTACCCAAATCGAACCTTAGCCATGCCTCAATCCCCTTCTCCAGTATCGCCTACCCCAGCTTTGAGTGATGATGAGAC
>JBCCAG010000877.1:0-1843 GCA_039814955.1 Cyanobacteria bacterium P01_A01_bin.135 | reverse complement strand
GGCCGCTAGGATAATTCGGTTTAAGTGGTTGATGATCTGCTGGTTATTGAGCCAACCGTAGAGGTTTTTGAGGGACTGCTCATCGTTGGCGGTGCTGGTCACCCCTTCTATCTGGCGCGCCTGCTCAATCTGTGTATTCAGGGCCGTAATTTCGTCGAGTTGAGCATCAATAGTGGTGCGCAGGTCTTGAATTTCCGCCGTGAGTTCTTGGTCCGTTGTCAGCAGCAGCTCCCGCGTCGCCTCAGTGCTGCGCGGCGCCGGGGCAAGCCCCGCCTCTGGAGCGGGCTCATCGCCTTCGAGGGCCGCTGCTTCATCCGCACCTGGGGTAGCATCAGGGACAGCCGCGGGGGTTGGGGACTGGGGAACAACCTGTAGATTATCCAGCGAGGTCTGGTTAGCGGCGCGCTCCTGTTCTTTATCCCGCAAGAGCCGTACCTGCTGCGAAAGCGCCTGCAGCACCTCACTACGCTCCTCCCGGAGGCGCAAGCTGGTGAGCACGTTGGATTCTAGGCGGCGGCTGATGAGGGAAAAAGCGCCGAAGGACGCCAGGAATAGCGCTAGGGACATTGCTAGGGAGGTTGATAGCCCAGCCAGCACCCGCGACTGGGGCGATCGCGATCGGCTGACATCATTGAAGCGATTGACGAACCACCCCAATCCTAGGGGGTATTCGTAGCTATGCAGCCGTCGCTCCACAAACACCGCCGTATCTTCTAACAGGTCCGGTGCGGAGGCTTCGCGATAGTCCAAGCGGTCCACGGCTTGGTCAATCTGGTGGACCAGGGCCCAGAGCTGCCGCTGGCGGTGAGGCCGCAGGCGGCTTACCGGGTGGTTCAGAGCGTCAATGCGGTGCAGCAGTTCCGCTAACCGGTTGAGCCGCTTAGCGATCGCCGTTCGCAGCACCTTACCCACGAAGCTATTGGCCAGGTTCTGGCGCTGCTGCCCCAAGGCCAACTGCAGTACTTGGAGCTGGTCAGCGGAACCGTTGGCAGTAGCAGATGGGCTCGTCTTGGGCCAGCGAGCATCGGCCTGCATATCGCTCAGCAGCCGCTGCAGGAGCTCAAAGGCATTCTGCAAGTTCAGGGAGGCGAGCTTAATGCTACTATCTGGCTGATCCAGAGCCGCTTTGATCTGGTTCGTCAGATTGCGAATTTCGGCCAAATCCTCGGCGTAGACCTGCAGACCCAGCGCCTTCAAGTCCACTTGCTGCTGCAGTTGCTCAAGTTGATTCACTTGTTGCATGAGCCGCTCTAACTGCTGGCGAAGCTGGCGGCGACCGTACTGCGCTTGTAGGGTGAACTGCTTGTTGCGAATGTGGGCAAGGGTGCGCTGAATGTGGGCGTCTAAGTCCGCTGGGCCAGGGACTGTGGCGTGGGGTACTGAGTTCGTTACCGGCGGCTCGGACTTAGAGAGAGGATTGGCCATGGGAAGAGGTGAACTCAGGTCGCCCTTATCCTATCAGAGGCGCAAAAAATCGGGACTGGGTTTGTATAGCTTAATGAGACTGGCTAAGGGCGATCGCCCTCCCTCAAAAACCCTAGCACCGCCGCCGTGAATGCCTCCGGTGCATCCTGCTGCACCCAGTGGGAGGCCCCATGCAGGGGCTGAAACAGCGCCCCCGGAATCTCCCCCGCCAGCCGCTGTCCGTCCTCCGCCTTTTGCCAGGGGTCGTCCATGCCCCACAGCACCAGGGTTGGCGCGGTGATGCTGCCGTGGCGGTCCACTAGGGCCATGGTCTGGTTGGCATTCAAGGCAGCGGCATTGCGGCTTAGGTTTAGCTTGCCTTCTTCGCTAGCCCAGGGGGCAATGATGCCTTCGCGAAATTCAGGGGTGAGGCGATCGC
>JBCCAG010000466.1:0-3883 GCA_039814955.1 Cyanobacteria bacterium P01_A01_bin.135 | reverse complement strand
CTGAACATCCGGGTGAAGGGTAGCGATACGGTTATTCGCGTTGCTGATACTAACGAGCGCTTGGCAGTTGTCGTAGGTGCCGATGTTACCGATGCTTCCAACTTCACCAACGGCAGTAGCGCTGTCTAGGTAGGGTCATTGAGCTTGTGTGCGGTACTCTCTTTAAGCCTGTCCAATCGGCATTGAGCTTCAAGAGAGCACCACACCATAATCAGCTCATCGGCTGGCATAGGCGGGGGAGGGCTAGCGCTTTCCTCCGCTGCTGGCGATCGCCTCTATTGGACCGTTTAGCATCACAATACCGATGGCAATACCTCAGGCCCCAATCACCTTCAACTTCCCGAACCTCAATCCCAGCCCAGGCCTGGTCTTAGACAACTACATAGAAGCGACCTTTGGAGATGGCGTGCCCGTTCTTATGGTAGGCGACGACGGCGATACGGGCACTATCACTTTCACGTTTATGGGGGAATCTGATCGCTACGATATTGAGGCGACCTACTTTGATGAAGAGGCCGGTGGGGGTAGCCTGACCCTCTCCTCCGGCGCTACGGTGCTCAAACGCATTCGGCTCAACGGCGCTGTGCCAGACCCGAATACTGACGGGCCAGACGATTTATTTTTCGATAGACGCTCTGTAGGAACCGTGAGCCTAGCAGAAGGTCAACAGCTGACGCTAACCGGCGTGGGGGATGGTCAAGAATCGGCTCCTATTCAGTCTTTGACGTTTAGCCCTATCCCCCGACTTGGCCTACCGCCAGAAGTTGTGTTTGACAACTCGCTGCTCTTCGTTGACGAGGACACCGGCAGCGCGGTTATCCGAGTCACTCGGCGGGGCTGTATAGATCTAGAGCGGGAGGAGACAGTTACCGTAACGCTGACAGATGCCGAGCCCGGCCCCTCCAACAACTTTGCCAGTGCTGCTACAGCCGGTGCTGACTATGTTGCGACACCCATCGAGATCACCTTTGCCGCTGGCGAAAGCAGCGCAACCGCACTGGTGCCTATTCTCGACGATGCGATTGATGAGGTCAGCGAAGGCATCCTGCTATCAATCAACAATAGCTTCGCTGGCATTGCCACAGCCGTCATCGTTATTGAAGATAACGACCCCAGCCCTAGCCGTATACCAGGTACGGCTGCCTCTGAGGTGCTAGAAGGCACTAACGGTGAGGACATTATTAGCGGTGCGGCTGGCGACGACATTCTTAAGGGCTTCGGCAGCCGCGACCAGCTTGACGGTGGTGAGGGACGCGATTCGATTTTTGGGGGTGATGGCAGTGATGAGATTGACGGGGGCGCGGCTCGTGACTTTATCAACGGCGATCGCGCTGATGATCTCCTCGACGGGGGCAGCGATCGCGACTACATTAGCGGTGGCGAAGGTGATGACCAAGTTATCGGTAGCGCTGGCCGGGATATTCTAGAAGGCAATAAAGGGGACGACATACTCTTTGGCGGCCAGGGCGCTGACCGTATCCAGGGCAATAAAGGCAACGACGTGATGCGCGGTGGTGACGGCAGCGATACCCTGCGCGGCGGCGCTGGCGCGGATGTTTATGTGGTAGAGCGGGCCCCTGGGGTGGACCAGTTCGAGGGCTTCCAGCGCGGCACCGATATGCTCCGCATTGCGGGTGGCCTCACCTTTGAGGACTTGAACATCCAGGTCACGGGCAGCAGCACGGTGATTCGCCTGCAGAATACCGGTGAGCGGTTGGCCGTTGTGGTCGGCGCCGATGTCTCTGACGCCTCCAACTTCACCGTTGTAGGATAGCGCAATTGGATATACGCTACCGGCAAGCCTTTATCCTGCCCTTGTTTAAGGATAAAAGCCTAGCTTAGGAAGCCCTTCACCCTCATCCCAGCCCATCATGATATTGAGGCACTGCACCGCCTGGGCTGCTTGTCCCTTCATCAGGTTGTCGATCGCCGACATGACGATAACGCGATTGGTGCGGGAGTCTACCTCAATGCCGATGTAGCAGAGGTTAGTTCCCAACGCCCATTTGGTTTGGGGGTAGATGCCGTGCGGCAGAATCCTGATCCAGGGAGAATCCCGGTAGAAGGCTCCATAGATAGTAAGCAAATCTTCTCGAACTAGCCCTGGATCCCGCAGGGTGGCATAGGCCGTAGCCAGGATACCCCGCACCATGGGAATCAGATGGGGCGTAAACTGTACCAGGACGTCGCGCCCGGCTAAGCGGCTGCAGATTTGCTCAATCTCGGGGGTATGGCGGTGGCGAGCGACGCCGTAGGCCGCCAGGGAATTGTCCGCCTCCGCCAGCAGCAGGTGGGTTTTAGCGCTGCGCCCGCCGCCGGAGGTACCCGACTTGGCGTCAATGATGGCGCTACCGGGTACTAAGAGGCCCTGCTTCATCAGGGGGGCGATCGCCATTAAGCTTGCCGTGGGGTAACAGCCGGGACAGCCAATCAGCGTCGCCTCACGAATGCGATCGCGGTACAGCTCCGGCAGGCCATAGACCGCGTCACGGGCGATCGCGGCGTCGCTGCGCTCGTTGCCGTACCAGGCGGTGTAGGTATCTAAATCCTGAAACCGGTAGTCCGCCGATAGGTCCAACACGCGGCACCCTTTTTCTAGAAGCTGGGGGGCCATGTTGCAGGCCAAGCCATTGGGCAGGGACAAAAACACCGCATCGCACTGCTCAGCAATCTGGTCTAGGTCAATGGCCTCAACCGACTGCTTTACCCGGTGCCCCAAATGGGGGTAGAGATCGGAAAACGCCTTTCCGGCGCTGCTGTCCCCCCCGAGGTAAGCAATCTCCACCTGGGGATGCTCCAGCAACAGCCGCACCAGCTGAACCCCACCGTATCCAGACGCCCCGACAATGCCGACTGGCACTCGTGAATTAGTCATGATTTGCCCTACGCTCTGCCTGACCCACGCGCTTACGAATCGCTGCATGTAGTTCAAAGTTTACGGTATGTGTGGAAGTTGTGCTTGCAGGATTAGCAGCCCCACCCCAAGCAGCCTCACCGAAGGCAAAAAATCAGCGATAAGATTTAGATAGGCGATGACCCCGATGGTCAGCTTCCCCTCACGCCCAACAACCCTCAAACCGTAGGCCCGCTTGTGGAATCTCAGCACCCTGAAACGACCCTGGATTTTGAGTTCGATACCATTGAATCTGCCCTCATTGAGCTGGCCTCGGGCCGCTCCATCGTCGTGGTAGACGACGAGAACCGTGAAAACGAGGGGGACATCATCTGCGCGGCTCAGTTCGCCACCCCAGCCATGATCAACGCCATGGCCGTCGATGCCCGGGGCCTGATCTGCCTGGCGATGACCGGCGATCGCCTAGATGAGCTGGACCTGCCCCTGATGGTGAGCCACAAAGCCGACGACAGCGAGCAAACCGCTTTTACCGTCAGCATCGACGCCGCCCCCCACCTAGGCGTGACCACGGGTATATCCGCCGAAGACCGGGCCCGCACCATTCAAGTAGCAATCAACCCCAAAGCGCGGCCCAGCGACCTGCTGCGCCCCGGCCATATCTTTCCGCTGCGGGCGAAGAAAGGCGGCGTGCTGCGGCGGGCGGGCCATACGGAAGCGGGGGTGGATCTGGCCCGGCTGGCGGGGCTGTACCCCTCGGCGGTAATCTGCGAGATTCAGAACCCGGATGGCTCCATGTCCCGGCTCCCCGATTTGATTGAGTACTCGCGGCAGCGGGGGATGAAGTTGATTAGCATTGCTGATTTGATCAGCTATCGGCTGCAGCACGAGCGGTTCATCCAGCGGGAGACGGTGGCCAACCTCCCTAGCCGGTTTGGGGACTTTAAGATCTACGCCTACCGCAACGCCCTGGATGGCTCTGAGCATGTGGCGATGGTGAAGGGGGACCCCGAGACCTTTGGCGATCGCTCG
>JBCCAG010000521.1:0-3594 GCA_039814955.1 Cyanobacteria bacterium P01_A01_bin.135 | reverse complement strand
GCTCTGGCCTTGCTATTGGCCGCACTATGGCGGCAATTCTAGAAAACTACCAGCAGCCGGACGGCAGCGTGGCGGTGCCGGAGATGCTGCAGCCGTACTTAGGGCGCGATCGCCTGTAGACTGACCTTGGCGCTAATCGCTAAGGAGCAATGAAAGGGGGAGTGCCCCGCCGGGGGGCACTCCCCCTGACAGCTTAACTCCAGTCCTCGCGCTTAGCACTGACGTTGCGGTACACCTGGCCCTGCTGATGAATGCGGCGGGTCTGCTCAAATAGACTGCCCTCAGTGAGCTGCCAGGTCTTCAGTAGCTGCGCCAGATCGCTTTGAATATCGCGAGCTCCGGGGAAGTCCTGATAACGGATGTACAGGCGGGCCAGCTCCGCCAGGTTGTGCTCCGAAGGCGTTTTTTGCTGCTTCAGAGCGCTGACGATATCGCGATCGCGGCTGTATTGGGGGTGCTGTTGGTCTTGCTTGTCGGCCATGGTTCGGGTGACGTAGGTTGCAGGACGGGTGGACATAGCGGTGCCATGTCCCTACCGGAGGTCGGGCGATCGTCTTTAGAATCCCCAGGTGCGGCGCGGGCCGATATCCAGGTGAATGATATTGGGGAATTTGCTATAGATGCCGACTCCGCCAGGCCACCACAGCAGAATTTGGTTAGCGACCGAGCGACCGCTGAGGCCTTCGACATCGATATCTGTCGCCATACCAAACAGGTGATAGCTCTGGGAGGCCCCACCCACCGCGGCATTAATAGCCGGAGGACGGTACCAGGAGGTGATATAAAAAGGCCGACCAAGCTGGTTGCGGGCCTTCTGCAGCTCGCGGGCAAGTTGGACAATATTGTCAACGATACTGACTCGGCTGGGAATACGAGTTGCGTTCTTGGTCGCTTCGCCCCAGGTAAAGCTGCCGCCAGGAATGATTGGCTGACCGGTATAGAAAGTGCTGCGGTTGCCGGGAAGGTTGAAGGGGATGCCGCTGAAGGAGGGAGCAGGAGGCTCCGGCTTCGGAAACAGAATCTCCCCCTGGCGCTCTATCTGGGCGTGACCCTGATAGACATACCAGGTGTTCGTGCCGCGAATATAATCTTTGGGATACTCAAACGCAACTTTGATATGGCTATTGAAGGTGTTGCCCTGGACATCGCGGTAGGCGTAGGAATTCAGCGGCAGTATTTTGCCCTCTTCCACCGGCTGAAGCTCGTCCGGCGATAGGGTAGAAGACTGCGCCGGACGGCGCTTGAGGGTTGTATTTCTGGTAATCCGGAGCTGGGGCAAGTTCGGGTCTTCGATGGGGTAAACTGACTTGCCGTCGTACTCGATGTAGGCATGGCGGTCGTACACGTACCAGGTGCTGATGTCGTTGATGAAATCTTGCTCGTAGCGCAGAGCCACCTTGATATGGTTATTGAAGCTACCCTGGGCATCGGCGTAGGCGTAGGAGTGCAGCGGAAAAGCGCTCCCCTCGGGCACGGTACTGATTTCGCTGGGGGGCAAGATGGAAGACTGCAGCGGACGCCGCTTAAAGGGAGTATTGCGGATCACTTTGAGGATCTGCAGCGCCTCCTGATCTTCGTGGGGATAGACGACGCGGCCATTTAGCTGGACCTGGGCGTGGAGGCTATACACATACCAGGTGTTGCGGCCCTTGATTGTTTGGTTTGCCAAAGCAAACTTGATGTGCCCATTGAAATCGCCGCGAACTGGATCAGCGTAGGCATAGGATTGAATTTCAAACTCAGTTCCTGCCGGTACATCGTGTTTCTCCTCCGCCGGCAGCTCAGATGACATCAGCGGACTGAGTTTGATGATCGTGTTGGCTTTAATCAGGAGAATTTGACGCGCCATGGCCACTCCGTTCACGTTTGGGCTTTTGCCATACGATTTTAGGCTAAGCTGCCGCGAAAGAATGGGAAGAGGATATTAAGGAATATCTCAAGCGTTCAGCCGCCGCTGTAGCTGCCGTACCTGCCCAGCCCGGCTAGCAATGATCAGCTGCTGGGACTGCTGCTGCAGGTAAATCTGACCCGATAGCAGCTGCCGCAAGGGCGATCGCTGGTAAATCCGCACAACCATGGCTTCGTCGGTCACCGTCTCGCCCAGGCTGTAGCCCAGATCCTCTAGCACGGCCTCCACCTCCACCAGGGTGCGATCGCTGTTGGGGGTGGCGATTGCGGTCGCCACCGTACGATTGAAATAGGCTCCTAACCCTCCCGCCAGCAGTCCCGCCAGCAGCCCTAGAACCTGGGGCTGGCCGGTGGCAAAGCTCAGGTTTAGCCCCTTAAAAGCGACAAAGCTGGCCAGCAGGGTGGTGCTGGTGAAGTAGTACAGGAAGGTGGCGATCGCGCCAGGACCGACGTCAGCGGCCTGCAGATCGGTTGCTTCGGTCGTCGATTTAGCCATGGGTATCCCCCGAGTGACTATTGAATAGCGCGAGCGCCTGGCGGCAAAACTGCTTGAGCTGCTCCTGCAGTTCGGGGACAGGGGCCACCGTACCCGCTACCTGCCACTGGTCTACGGTAGAGAGTTGCCACTGCTTGCCGCGATGGTCAAAACCAGCCAGCTCTATCCCAATGGCGCGGCGGGGGCCAGCATCATCCTCATAGAAGCGAATCTGCACCAGCAGGCTGCGGCTCTGCCAGCGGCGGCTGTAGCCCGGCAGGTGGAAGCCAATGTCGATGGAGTCAGGGTCCACCAGCGATCGCGTCTCTTGGTCGTTGGCCCAGGGCTTGAGGTCGGAGCGGGCATCGGGAAACTCTGCTTTAAAGAGGGCGACCACCGCCGCGATTTTGCTGGCGGCATCTACCGATTTAGCCTGTTCGGCAGCATTCACTAGGCGGTGGCTCCTTGGGTAAATTTATGTTTTTCTATAGTAGTGCGATCGCCCCTATGGTGCAGCGCTTGGATGCCGAGCAAGAAGGCTCGTAGCTGTCGCAGTCCCTGAGAGGTGCCGGTGAAGCCAGTTCTAATCAGTCTCTATGACCGCAGTAACCCCATAAAAATGCAAAATCACTGCCCCCGATATCGGGGGCAGCTTTGGTAAGACTCGTAAGACGGGCATCTTAGCCATTAAACCAGCGGCGATCGCCTACCTGAGGTTTACGCCTGGGCTAATTTTGGCTCTATTTCGTCATCCATTGACAAACGAGCTTTCCGTTCTGCTTAGCCCAACTGGCCGACAGCTTTGAGGGCCGTTGGGGTGCAGGTGATTGCGGCAGCTGAATAGAAGAAGCTGAGCGAACTTGATGAGGACGGGTCGTGGTAGTCATGGTGTTGCTCCTGCGGTTTAGAGTTTGCTGTTTTTTCCGGTCTCTCGACCTGATGATTCAACTCTAAGGTCGATTTTTGTATCCGTCGTTACCTAAAAAGTCACCACTTCTAAAGGCGACTTTTTAGCGTTGTCACCTAAAGTCACTTTTTGGCTCGAAACAAGACGAAGTTATGCCCCGGGTCACGCGCAGGACCAGCCGGGAAACCCCTGTTTCAACGGCCTAGAAATCTGATCAGCAGTATGCGCGTACCATGATCTTTGATAGAATTCTACAAGGACAATCTGCTTCGTCGACGGCGAGGCGCTTGCAGAATGAAGGGGT
>JBCCAG010000421.1:0-4180 GCA_039814955.1 Cyanobacteria bacterium P01_A01_bin.135 | reverse complement strand
CAGATCTGAGCCCACTGAAGTTATGTAGACTGGGGCTGGCTCACTGTCCGGAATTGGCGTACCGATGGACGAGCCGTCTATCACCAGGTCGCTGGAAATTCCCACGGCAAACAGTTCCCCGGTCAGCGGGTCAGCGAGGCCGAGTGAGAGGGTATCACCCGTGACGGTACTCACGAGGCCAATGGCGATCGCCGGTTCTGCAAAGCTATCGTCGGCGGTCGTCACCTCTAGGATTGTCAGAATAGTCTCACTAGAGGCGATCGCCGTTGGGTCGGTGCTGGCATCCACCAAGTCTACGACCCCGGGGTGGACAAGCTCCGTGGCTTCGATTGCCTCTATCAGGGCTACGCCGAGCGCCTCTACCGACACAGGAATTGTCGGTTCGACGCTGGCACCTGCTTCGCTAGAGGGCGTAAAAACACCGGTCATGGGAGTTGCCTCTGGTAATGATCGCCATGTACTTTTTCAAACCGACCGCAATTCGTCAGGACTATCAAGTTGAAGATACCTTGAAGCTACCGCGGCTGCCACAGGGGTTTACACACAGGCCTCACACACAGGGGTTCACATACGGCGGCGCGCCACTTATCTACCTAGCCGCTTTTCTAACACTAGAATATCCGCCTTGCCCGTGACGCGCCTCACTCACCGCCCTGACGATGCATGCGCTAATGTACTAGCCTATGGGGGCATTGGCTATCCCCATCCTAACCGGAGGCGCTTATGGACCTTCAAATTGAGCATTTGACGCTGCGGTTGCTCAGTGAGCGGGCCGTGTATCTGCCGGAGCAAGAGGCGCTGCTGGTGGCGGATTTACACGCCGGCAAGTCTGAAACCTTTCAGCAGTTTGGTATCCCAGTTCCTGCCCAGGTCAACCAGGGTACCCTCACGCGGCTGATGCGGCTGTGCGATCGCCTCCAGCCAAAGCGGCTATTTATCTTGGGGGACTGGTTTCATTCCAGCTACGGCCTGGTGGAAGAGGTGCTAGAGCCCTGGACCCATTTTCTCGCCCAGCAGGCGATGGCAGTCACCCTAATTGTGGGTAATCACGACCGCCGACTGCTCGGTGAGGTAGCCGAGCTAACGAAGCAGCTGACAGTTATAGAGGAGATGGAATTTGCGGGCCTGTGGTTAACCCATGGGCCGGAGCCGCCCGCTGCCGGGAGATTGACGCTCTGCGGCCATGTTCATCCCTGCATTCGCCTGCGCTCCGCTCTCGACAACCTGCGTCTGCCCTGCTTCTACTGGGACCGGCCGGCAAAGATGCTGATTCTGCCGTCCTTTGGCGAATTTACAGGGGGCTATGAGCTGCCCCTGTCTGCCGAAGTCACCGCCTTTGCCGTTGCGGAAACTGAGCTTGTTGTCTTGGGGAGCCTGCCTGGACAGCCCCTCTCCCCATAAGGCCCCAGCCCTTGCCCTAAACGAAGACCCGGTGCTTCAAGGAGGGCATCTGCTGGCGCACCTGCTGCAGCCGCGATCGCTCGATTGAAGCGATCGCCACCCCCGTTGTTTCTCCGGCATCCGCCAAGATCATTCCCCAGGGATCAATAATCAGGGCATGGCCATGGGACTGACGCCGACCATAGTGCCGCCCGGTCTGGGCCGGGGCAATGACGTAGCAGCTATTTTCAATGGCGCGGGCCTGGAGCAGGATTTGCCAGTGGTCTTTGCCGGTGAAGGCGGTAAAAGCGGCGGGGATAAACAGTACTTCTGCGCCGGCCTGGGAGAGGTGGCGGTACAGCTCCGGAAACCGGACGTCGTAGCAGATGGATAGGCCCAAGTGGCCGAGCTCGTCAGAGGCATAGACCGGCGGCAGCACTTGGCCAGCTACCACGGTGCGAGACTCCTCATAGGTATTGCCGTCGGGCAGGTTGACGTCAAACAGGTGCACCTTCTCATAGGCCGCCAGAACCCCGCCGTCAGGACCTACGAGCTGCGCGCGGTTGTAGACGCGGCCATGCTCAATGGGAACCGGAAAGCCGCCCCCTAGCAGGGTAATTTGGTAGCGCTGGGCCATCCGCTTTAGAAAGGCCTCAGTTTCGCTGGCGATCGCTTCAGCTTGGTCGACCTTCTCGTCCTCATCGCCCAGGAAAGAGAAGTTCTCAGGCAGGCAGACCAAGTCAGCCCCCTGACGCACGGCCAGATCGATCAAGTCCTCAGCTTGGTTGAGATTGGCCGCCAATGTGGGCTGGCTATTCATTTGTACAGCCGCCGCGAGATATGAGTCCATAAACAATGCGTAAAAGAATCTAGGCTACAGAGCGGTACCGTCCCGAGGCGATCGCCCTTGCCTTTCGATAAGGCTAGAATATCAGCAATTGGGCCGTTGCTGATCAGGTAGCCTGCTGCTGCGGCAATTCCCAGTTTGTCCTAATCCGCCAAACTGGCCGTCTGGCTACCGGCTTCAGCCCACCTGCGCTTTAGCTGCGGGTGGGTTAAAGGCAAGGTCCTATTGGCTAGGCGACGCGGCCTATTCAATCGCGTGGGCTTTGAGATCTTTGAGGGAGAGATGCTCCAGGGCCGAGGCGTGGGTCGCGGCTAGATTGACCTTGGGCGCGGCCCCTTTGTCCAACGCCTCCTGCCAGCGGGAAGCGCATAGGCACCAGCGATCGCCCGGCTTCAGCCCAGGAAAGTTGTATTCTGGGCGGGGGGTGCTGAGGTCATTGCCCTGGGCTTTCGTGAACTGAAGAAAATCTTCCGTCATCTCAGCACATACAACATGCACCCCCATATCTCCGGCTCCTGTATCACAACAGCCATTCCGGTAAAATCCCGTCATGGGCGCAGTGGAGCAGGTTTCGAGCGGGGTGCCAAGGACATTATTAGCAGTGGACATTAGGCTTCTCAGGTAGTTACAGGTTGTGCAGGCTGAGGCGCAGCGATGACCGCATTGCCATCCCGTTTCAGAGCCTCCTGCAAGGCACTTTCGCAGCTTGTGACCAGTCCATCTAACATCATGTCTGCCACAGGCTGCGCCGCGGCAATTCCCACGCTGATGACTACATCAGGCTGCTTGAGAGCCCCCCAAATCTGGCTCAAAATAGCCTCAGCGATCATCTCCCCCTGGAGCTGTCTAGGTAAAATAACGCCGAAAATGAAGGTGCCGTAGCGGCCGACCAAGTTTGCTGCTCCGGCAGTCGCCTGCTCAATGGTTTGGGCCACTTGCTGCAGGGCCCGCTCCCCTGCTTCAACCGTTTCAGCCGTCCCCTTAGCGCCACCCCCAGCGCCGGCAGGTGTGTTGCTGAGGTTGCCCACATGGATCAGCATTAGCGTGATCGGCGCTGGGGACTGGGAGAGGTGCTGCCAGGTTTCGTGCAGGTAGCTGTCAAACCGCCGCCGACTAGCGACTTGGGTAAGTTCGTCAATCGCCGCGAGCCGCTGCAGCTCTTGCAGCGCTCGGGAAAGCTGGGCATTTTGGGCTTTGAGTTCCTGCTGGAGCTGCTGGATCTTAAGCTGGTTTTCTACTCTAGCCAGCACTTCTACCACCTTGAAAGGCTTTGTGATGTAGTCTACTCCGCCAACAGAAAAGGCGCGCACCTTATCCCAGGCCTCATCTAAAGCGCTGATGAAGATAACGGGAATATCTTGACTAGCGGGATTGGCCTTGAGCTGCTGGCACACCGTGTAGCCGTCCATCTCCGGCATGGTGATATCCAACAGGATCAAGTCGGGCTGGTCAAGGGCGATCGCCTGTAAGGCAACGGCCCCGCTGATGGCTTGCTGGACGTTGTATCCCTGCTCTTCTAGGAGGTCAGAGAGCAGCCTCAGGTTCTTAGGCTGATCGTCCACCAGGAGAATGTTGGCAGAGGACAGCAGCTTGATAGGGGTGGGGACAGGCAGCGCAGCGGTGTCCGAGACAACCGGTGGGACAGCGCTGCTCGTGGGTGAGGCCACAGATGATTGGCCTGCGGGTGATTTGGCAGGGGAGGCATCCGCTGCGCTGGCTTGGCGAAGCTTCTGCTCCAGCACTGCCCTCACGTTAGATTTATGGACTTTTTCATCCACTGTTTGCGAGAGCAATTGCCAGAGCTTGGGGGCCACGTCCTGCTTAACGTACTTAGCAGAATAGCCGCACTCTTCGGCAAGTTGGTCGTAGGTTTTTCGCTCTCCCTGCAGGGTTGCAATCAGAATTTGCCGCTGCAGTTCACTGCAGTATGTATCAGTCTGTTCATGAATTAAT
>JBCCAG010000437.1:0-4087 GCA_039814955.1 Cyanobacteria bacterium P01_A01_bin.135 | reverse complement strand
TCCCCCATCCCCTCCTGCCGGGCCGCCCCGGGCCGTTAGCTCTCCAGCTACAGTGGCACTGACATCCGACCACACCACCACTGTGCCTCCATCGCCGGACTGCAGCGCGTCAGCCTGAATAGTACTATCAGCGGTAACCCGCGTGTCGCTGGCATTGGGGATACTGCCCGCACCCCCAACATCACCCCCCACCCGCACGGTGCCCCCATCTCTACCTGAGGCGTCCAGCAGGGCATCTGCCACCACCACGCGATCGCCCACCACGTTGATTTGCGCTGTGGAGCGGCTGGGGTCCGAGGCATCCAAGGTGCCGGCGGCGATCGCCGTTCCCGGTGCACTGGGTACCGCCGTGCCGCCGCTGAGGCGAATCGTCCCGTCTGCCGCCACCGTCACCTCACTGGCGCTGGTAACGCCGCCGCCAGTCAGTAACTCCGGCAGGCTGAGAGGGTTGAAGGGCACCGGGTTACCCGGCCCTAGCTGGGTTTCTGTCTGGGTCTCTAGCTCTAGCCCCAGCAGCATCCCCGCCTGGTTAATGCGGACGCGAGATCCCCCTTCCACCGCCGCCACGGTGAGGGTGCCCCCCGGTGCAGTGAGGGTACCAGTGTTGATCACCTGCCCCCCCAGCAGCGTCAAAGCGTGGCCGGGGGCGATCGCCAAATCCCCTCGGTTAGCCACCGCACCGGGGCTATCCTCAGAGAAGGCAAAACTGGATGGATCCCCCACTAGGGCGCTGTAGTTGGCATCCCCCACTGCCGGGAAGTCCCCCCCCTCAAAGCCAATCCCTGTGGCGGTGGTGGCGGTGAAGTCTCCTGATAGGTCTAAGCGGGCGTTCTCGCCAAACAGCACTCCGGCAGGGTTAATCAAAAACAGGTTGGCCTCCCCGCCACTGACCCGCAGCAGGCCGTCAACAATAGAGGCGTCACCGCCCGTAACCCGTCCCAGGATGTTGCGCACCTGTGGGTCCGACAGGAAGTTGGCAATTTCCCCTTGCTCCAGGCCAAAGCGCTCAAAGCTATGGAACAGGTTACGGCCGTTGCGCGAGCGGCTGCCGCCGTCGATGTCGTAGCGGCGTCCCCGCTGCTGCACGGTGGAGCCAACGCCGTCATCAGCTTCGCGAATTGACTGGGCGGCAACAGGGGGGCTCAGCGTCATGAGCGCCAGCGTTAGCAGCAGTAGTCGAAGATTGAAGGAGCGAGTCATAGCGGGCGGAGGAAAGACTGGTGTAAATTATGCGGAACGGACGAAACAATATCCCTATCTGGACTGGCGCAGGGCTTCCAGCAACTCGATGCGCTGCTGCAGTTGGTTGGCTGTGGCCTCTGCCGACTGCCGTTGGTAGAGGCTCTGGGCGGAATCAAAATGAGCGATCGCCTCGTCGATGCGGTCCGCTGCGGCGGTCACCTCCCCAAGACTGGTGAGGATGATGGCCTCTGCCTCCGCGTCTCCGGCTCTAGCGGCAAGGCGATGCGCCATTTGGTAATGGTCCAAGGCAAGCTCGGTAAGACCGCTGTAGCTGTGCAGGTCCCCCATGGCTTTATAGATCCAGGGGTCGGTGCTGCCGGCTTCCACCAGCGGGGTCAGGGTGGCGATCGCCTCGGTGTACAGGCGCTCTTCGGCATATAGGGCTGCTAGGTAAAAGGCCGTCTCTGGTTCAGGTAAGTCTTGGCGAGCAATGCGGCGGCGATCGCGCTGCAGCAGATCCAGATCTTCTTCAAACAGGAGCTGGAATCCGCTTCTGGCGTCGCCAATATCAGCCGTAGAAGATACCCCGGTGTCAGTGGTCACCTCAATGGAGTAGTAGCGGCCCAGCGCCAGAGCCGGGTCGCCGGGGTAGGAGATTCGGTTATCGGCTGTGGTGGTCTGCCACAGCAGGGCATCGCGCTCGTCGCGGGCATAGGACCAGCGCCATAGGGACACGGTGTAGCGCGACGCTCCCGCTACCGGGTTCCAGGTGACATCAAACTGGTCGTCCTCTAGCCAGGTGTGCCGGGGAGCCGTGACGTAGGGAATGGTGGGGTCAATGCCCCCCACCAGCCGCCCGCTGCGCACCCCTCCTCCGCGACGCCGACCCGAGGCGCTGCTGGGGCCGCGCCGGGAGCCAAACAAACCGGCCTCGGCCTCTGGCATGGGCGTCAGCAGCGCGACCATCAACAGCGCGATCGCACAGCGCAGGATTGGGCGTAGCCAGACGGTTGGGGGCATGACGAAGTAATTCAGGAGAAGACAGTGGCTGAGGCCGCTATTGAGCTTGGATGATCTAAAAAAGGCCGAGGATTTGGGCCCGCCCCTATGCTACGACGGATGCCGGACGCGGTAGCTGAGGCCTGCCACCCCGGCCCCAGTTAGGGCGTAGGCGATCGCCGCTGGGGCCAGGGGGAGCCACAGCCCTGAGGCCGCGAGGGCAGCGTAGCAGGTCCCGTAGAGGGCGGCCAAGGCCACCGCACTAGCCGGCAGTTGGCGGGAGGGGCGCACGAAGCCCCAGAAAACCATCCCGCCCACAGCGGCCCAGCCACCAATCCACAGCAGGTTAAGCTCGGTCGGTAGCCACCGAATCAAGGGGCGATCGTCCAGGGCTGCGCCAACCAGCTGGCTCGTCATCTGGCCGTGCAGCACAAACCCTGGCATGCTACCGTAGGCCGTATTGAACGAATCGGTATTGCGATCGGAGCTGTCGCTGTAGCCGATAATCACGATCCGGCCCTCAATGGCTTCGGCGGAGACAGCTTGGGTGAGCACCTCTTGCAGGGTCACGGTTGGGGCAAATTCAATGGCGCTGCCGTTTACGGCCCTGAAGTTGAGCATGGTCTGGTAGCCGCCGCGCCCGTTGACCGCTTCAGGGTTGGCTTCCGGGCGGGACCAGAATACGGGGTAAGCGGCGCTATGGCCTTGATATAGCTCAGGCACCTCAGCCTCGCCCAGCGCCATGTTGACGATATCATCCCTCTGCCAGGGCTCGGTATAGTTTTGCCCTTCTGCTACTAGGTAACGCCGCGCCAGCTCTAGGGTGATGCTGTTCTCGGTGTCGCAGAACTGGGGATCCGCTTCCTGCTTTAAGTAATGCCGCCGTACCCGACTTCCGCCGTCTTCTAGAAGGTCGTTGAAGCCCACCCGCTCGATGGGAATTTCAGTCGGAGCCGTGAAACCATCCCCAAAATCGTCCCCTGCTTCGCAGATGCCCACCACGTTGCTTTGGGCAAATTGCTCGCTGAGCACCGGCTTGGCAGGAAAGTCTCGGTAAAAGTCAACGCCAATCAGCCGGGCTCCGTTATCGTTCAAGTAGGCGATCGCCTCCGCCATGGCCTCATCGGGCACCGTCCCCAATCCGGGTTCAAATTCGCCGTCGATGGTGCGCTGCCGCAGCCAGGTGTTGCTGTCTTGATCCACCGCCACCATCAGCAGGTGCTCGTCCAGCGGCTCGCTGGGCCGCAGCCGCAGCAGGTGGTCAAAGGCCAGCAGCTCTACCCCTTCAAAGGCCCCAAACAGCCGTAAGGCCCCTACCGCGATCGCCGCCGCCAAACTAGATAGGGCTACCCAGCGCCGCTTGATGCGCCGGAAGGGAAGCTGCTGGCTGGCCTGCACATACTCTCGGTGCAGGTCCGTGGGTGGGGGAGATTTGGTCTGGGCCTCCGTCAGCCACTGGATCGACGCCTCCCGATCGCGCCCCAGCAGCAGGTAGCTATCGTCCCGCTCGGCGTCTTCCCACTCTTTCGCTTTCACCAACAGCCGGGTGTGCTGGCGCATATGCTGGGGCTCGCTTTCAATGGCGCGGTACAGCTCCCCAAAATTGGTTAAAAAATCGCCGCTATGGGCGCGGAAGTCGATGGCCTGCTGCTGCTCCACGGCGGGGGGCAGTTTGGAAATCAGCACCTCCTGGTGCAGCACCGGAATAATTCGCTTATTTAGGGAGGCGGCGTGCGCCAATTGCTCCAGGCAAGCGGAAGTCTCGGCCAAACTGGGGGAGAGCACCACCACCATATTTTCCGCATTTTCGATGGCCTGCTGCAGATCGGCGGTGTCTGCCACATCAGCGGTCTGATCTTGCGCAAACCAGGTGGTTTTACTCTGCACCTGCAGGGTTTGATTGAGC
>JBCCAG010000742.1:0-2410 GCA_039814955.1 Cyanobacteria bacterium P01_A01_bin.135 | reverse complement strand
GGGTTCATGACCGGCTCGGTCCAGCCGTTATCGTTGCACCACTCATGAATCCAGTCGTCGCAGTAATGTCTCATAAATTGCCGAATAAAAATGCGGACCGGACGTCCGCTGCGATTGATACAGAGTCACGTTTATGAGCGCGGTAGTTCAGCACCGGGCAGTTCAACATCAGAACCACCATAAGCTCTCGTGACCAAAGCTATATTTTAACTTTATCAATCGCGCCTAAGGCTGTGGACATCAGGCAATCAAAGTTTACGCTCTGGCAAGATCCCGTTATATTTGTACAAAAATAAGCGCTGCGGCAGCTCACTCCTCAACGACCTGTCGCGTCGAGCGCCAAATGCCTAGGCCAACCACCACCGCAACCAAAAGCAGCAGCAGCAGCGCAAACTGCCCCGTCCAAGAGACAAGCTGCGCCAGGGGCACGATACGTCCAGCAAAGAAGGCCAAGCTCACCATCGTCGAGGCCCAGGCGATCGCCCCCACCACATTGCAGGCCAAGAACTTGAGATAAGGCATGCCGCTGATGCCCGCCAGGGGGCCCGCAAAGATGCGCAGCAGGGCTACAAACCGCCCTAGAATGACGGCCCGCACCGCATTACGGGCAAACTGCTCCCGCACCACCATCAGCTGGTCTTCATCGGCACGGAACAGCTTACCTATTCGCAACAGCAGCGGCCAACCGCCCCACACCCCAAACCAATAGCCAAGGCTATCACCAACAACTGCACCCGCCGCCGCGCTCGCTAAAACCTTCCAGTATTCAAGCTCTCCGTCACCTGCCAAAAAGCCCCCCACCAGGGTAATCGTTTCTCCAGGAAGGGGGACACCGGCGTTCTCTAGCATGATGCCTAAGCCTATCGCCCAGTACCCATAGGCCTGCGCCAGCTCCTGCAGCGCTTCTAGCGATAGCAGCTCCATGAATGTCTATGCCCTGTAAAGCTATGTTAAGACTCTGGGTCTATCGTGGCCTATCCAAATCACCGCTGTCAAATGCAGATGGGCCAATCGCTGCCGTCCCTACCCCTGACCCGACTTGCCCTAAGTTCAAGGGCTAGAGGATTTTGCCAGCTCATCGTGCAGCCTTACGCGCAGAATGGTTTTGGTGCGGTGGGGCTTGACCGCATCGTTGAGTTCGTCAAAGGCACGGTAGATGACCGCCTCTACTCGGTAGGTTGTCGAGCTATAGATAAAGGTTTCACCGATGTGGGGGGTCTCTTTCAGGTAGAGTTCAGCGGGTAGCTCGTAGTCGGTTTCTTCAGAGGGCAGCTCCTCTATCGCGTAGGGCTGAAAATCTTCCATAGGCTCATCTCTTGTGCTAATAGGGTTATAAACCAAAATCTGCCCCTATAAGCGCGAAATATTTCTTGCCGGCAGGGTTGCCCGCGTTGAAGTGCTACGGATTGACTTCGACGACAGACCAGCGCCCATCAGTTTCATTTTGGGTATATCGCCAGCGGTTCTGAGGCTCACCGCGCAGCTCTAGGTGGTCAACCCACTGGGGCTGCAGCAATAGCAGACAAAAGTTAGCCAAGGGGACGGCGGCATCGGGCGGCTCCTCATTAAACGCCACGTCGGGCTTGCGTGGCTGGGCCGGGTGGGGCCAGGCAAACAGCAGTCGCCCAGCGTCAGACTGGGCCTGCCAAGCCTGGGTACGGGCTTGTTGCAGCTCATCACTCGGCTCATCGCTGGTGATTAACTGCAGCCCTCCCGTGAGCCGAAACTGTTCCCGGGTCTTGGGGAAATACCAGCAGATTTCTCCCCGCTGACAGTGCTCGATTTGCGCTGGCTTAGCGCTGCGGCGATCGCAGACAATCTGCACCTGGTCAGTGCCCTCGCGAAAGCTGCGAAAGACGACGGTGCGGTTGGCCGGGGAACCGTCGGGGCGTACGGTGGCGAGCTGAAAATAGCGGGCGTTTGGGGTGCTGCGGTTGCGGTGCAGGGCGCGGGAGAGGGGCGATCGCCAGGGTGCAGGCATAATTTGCTGAATTTACGGTAAGAGCAAACGAACTATAGCAGTCTTGTGTGATTTGTGAGAGGAGGGGCGGCCACCGGCCGCCCCACCCCCCCCCTCACACCCAAAAAACAAAAAAGGAACGCCCGATTTCTGGCGATATGATAAATCTAAGCTTTCCCAAGCCTTTATTATTTGGGATTTGATCCCGTCGCCTGTTTAGCCCTGTGCCCTACTCGCTAGCCCTCCTGAGTAAACCATGACGGCCATTCTCCCCGACGCGGCCACCCTCCACTACCCTTCCTCCGACGGCGAACCCGTGGCCGAAACCTACCTGCATCTCTACGCCCTGCTCACCACCCTAGAAGTGCTGCGGCAGTACATTCAGCGCGTCACCTTCTCTGAGCCCCAAGGCACGGTGCTGGGTAATCAGTTCCTCTACTACTCCCAGGG
>JBCCAG010000366.1:0-4603 GCA_039814955.1 Cyanobacteria bacterium P01_A01_bin.135 | reverse complement strand
GGCGATCGCTACTACGCCAGCTACTGGGTGCCCGACCCTGGGGACGTTGAGCGGATTATGCAGGACTACTTCGAGGTTGACCCACCGCGGTTTTCATCGGAGGTGACGGGGCGCATGCGCCTCGCGCCGGAGGCAATGGCCGACTCAGACCCGCTGACAGAAGCAAAGCGATCGCTGCGCATTGCCGTTCAGAGCGCCTCAGAGCAGCCCTATGTAGCCCAGCAGATGGCCCAGCACCTGCGGGAGAGAGGTTTTGAGCAGGTTTATATCGTCCCTGACTGGCCCACGGCCCAGGCCCAGACCCAAATCATCGCCCAGCGCGGCGACACCCGCCAAGCGGGCATTTTGGAAGAAACCATCGGCCTCGGGATGGTGATTGCCAGCTCTACCGGAGACTTGACCTCTGACATCACGATTCGCGTGGGGCAAGACTGGTCAGCCCGTCTGGACATCTAGCGCGAGCCACCTGAACTGACGAGAGGGTGTTTTCCGTCCGGGAAGCGCCACCTTTGACGCTATAGCTAACCTAGCCCGCACTTTGAGCCGGTCAATACCCACTAAGGAGAACCATCATGAGCGCAGCCGTTGAAATCTACACCTGGAGCATGTGCCCCTACTGTCTGCGGGCTAAAGCCCTGCTGGACGACAAAAACGTTGACTACACCGAGCACTGCATCGACGGCGACGAAGCCGCCCGCAGCCAAATGGCCGAGCGCAGCAACGGGCGGCGCTCCGTGCCCCAAATTTTCATTGGCGACCAGCATATTGGCGGCTGCGACGATCTATACCGCTTGGAGCAGCAGGGTAAGCTCGACAAGCTGTTGACGTAGGCTGCGTCCCTTGGTAGCTGTTAGAAGACGGCAGCAGGTGCTTATTTCGTGAAATTCGTCTTTATTATCGATCCCATTCACCGCCTAGACCCCGGTCACGACAGCAGCGTTGCCCTGATGGAGGCCGCGCAGGTGATGGGGCATCAGGTGTGGATAACCGCGGCCAACGGGCTGTGGGTGGACGCCGGACGCGCCCACGGGCGATTGACGCCGGTGCAGTTAACGCCGGTGGCCTTGGTGGAGGGGCGCTGGGTCGTGCCCCAGCCCTGGTACCAGTTGGGTGAACCGGTAGACCTAGCCCTAGACAGCTTTGACGCTGTGTTCATGCGCATTGACCCACCAGTGGACACCGCCTACCTCTACGCCACCTATATCCTGGACTACATCAATCCCCAGACTACGCTGCTGGTCAACCACCCCAATGGACTGCGGCTGGCTAACGAGAAGATGTATGCCCTCCAGTTTCAGTCCGTCATTCCTGATACCTTGGTGAGCCAGGACAAGGGGGTGATTCGCGCCTTTGTGGAGCGCCATGGTACCGCGGTGCTCAAGCCCCTGGGCGGCAAAGGCGGGGAGGGAATTTTCCTGATTGGGGCGAGCGATCGCAACTTCAACTCTTTAATTGAGGTGAGCACTCAGTACAATACCCTGCCGATTATGGTGCAGCAGTACCTGCCCGAGGCCAAGGACGGCGATAAGCGGATCATTGTGCTGCACGGCGAGCCCATTGGCGCGGTCAACCGCATCCCCACCGGCAGCGAGTTTCGCGGCAACATGGCCGTGGGGGGAAGGGTCGCCGCGGTGGAAATCACCGAGCGCGATCGCCACATCTGCGAGACGGTAGCCCCCCGGCTGCGCCAGGACGGCCTAATTTTCGTCGGGCTAGATGTGATTGGCGGCTATTTGACGGAGGTAAACGTCACCAGCCCCACGGGCATCCGCGAAATCGACCGCCTCAACCAGGCGCAGCTTGGCCAGCAGGTAATCGACTGGGTAGTGCAGCAAGCAACGCCGACAAGAGGATAGGGGGGCGAGGAACATGCGCGATACCCAGCAGATGCCACTCAGCAAGCCTTTTCTCACAAGAACTTGCGGTATAACGGGGATGAGCCCTAATCGATGAGCCCTGATCTGCTAGCCAACCGAGCCAGACTAATATGACCCAGCTATGGTATCCACAAACCTGGAAAACCGTTAACCGGCGCCGCTTTGTCAAGTACGGGGCGCTGGCATTAGGGGTAACCCTGGTAACGGCCTGTAACTCTTCCCAATCCCCTGAGGCCGGCTCAACCAGCGACACGGAGGCGGGGGACGGCGACAGCGGCAGCCTAGATCAGGTTACCTTTGGCACCAACTGGTATGCTCAGGCGGAACACGGCGGCTTTTACCAGGCGGTAGCCAACGGCATCTATGAAGACTATGGCCTGGACGTCACCATCGCCATGGGAGGGCCACAGGTGAACGGCACCCAGCTGCTGATGGGGGAGGCGGTCGACTTCTTCATGGGCTACACTGCCGACGCCATCAAGGCCGTCCAGGAGAACATTCCCAAGGTCACCGTGGCCGCCATCTTTCAGAAAGACCCCCAGATTTTGATTGCCCACCCCGATACGGGGGTTGCCGGGCTGGAGGACCTGCAGGGACGGCCCATCTATGTCTCTGCCGCCGCCAACACCACCTACTGGCCCTTTTTGGTCGCTAAGTACGGCTACAGCGACGACCAACGGCGACCCTATAACTTTAATCCCGGCCCCTTCTTGACCGACAAGCAGTCGGCGCAGCAGGGCTACCTAAGCTCCGAGCCCCGGCAGATTGCCGCGGAGGGAGGCTTCGATCCCCTTGTCTTTCTGCTAGCGGACTACGGCTACTCCTCTTACGCCACCACCATCGAAACCCGCCAGGAAATCGTCGACAATAACCCCGACCTAGTGCAGCGGTTCGTCGATGCCTCCATCGCCGGCTGGTACAGCTACTTTGAGGACCCCACCCCCGGCAACGCTCTGATTCAGCAGGATAACCCGGAGATGAGCGATGAGCAGCTTGCCTACGGCCTAGAGAAAATTCAGGAGTACGGCATTGTGGTGTCGGGGGATGCGGAGGAGCTGGGCATTGGCGCGATGACGGCGGAGCGCTGGCAGGCTTTCTTTGACACCATGGCGGAGGCAGGG
The DNA here is from genome assembly GCA_039814955.1 of Cyanobacteria bacterium P01_A01_bin.135. Classification (GTDB taxonomy): domain Bacteria; phylum Cyanobacteriota; class Cyanobacteriia; order CAKZMO01; family CAKZMO01; genus JBCCAG01. Next base: position 1,605 of record JBCCAG010000366.1, on the reverse strand, counting down.
GTGTTCAGCGCCGACACGGACTACACCAAGGCCTTTACCCTAGCGTTCGTCAACAAAGGGGCAGATGCCTACGCCAGCTGATTCTCGCCCCCCTGCGATCGCCCTGACGGGTATTCACAAGGCCTACCCCAACGGCACCGTCGCGCTTAAAGATCTTGACCTAAATCTTGGCTCCTCCGAGTTTATCAGCCTCTTAGGGCCTTCCGGCTGCGGCAAGAGCACGGTACTCAAGCTGATTGCCGGATTAAGCCCCCCGTCTGCCGGGGAGATTACCTGGTCTCCAGACCCGGAGCGGCACCGGTTGGCCTATGTGTTTCAGGAGGCGGCCCTGCTGCCCTGGCTAACAGTGTGGGAGAATATCCGCCTGCCGCTGAAGCTAGCCCAGCTAGACCGCAATCGCACCAACCAACGCATCAGCGAGGCGATCGCCCTGGTTAATCTGGGTGGGTTTGAGCGGGCCTACCCCCGGGAGCTCTCCGGCGGTATGAAGATGCGGGTCTCCATCGCCCGCGCTTTGGTGACCCAGCCCGACGTGCTGCTCTTGGATGAGCCCTTTGGGGCCCTGGATGAAATCACCCGCAGCCAGCTCAACGATGAGCTGCTGAAGCTCTGGCACCGCCAGCGGTGGACCGTGGTGTTCGTCACCCACAGCATCTACGAAGCGGTGTACCTCTCCACCCAGGTGGTGGTGATGGGAACCAATCCGGGTCGGGTAATCGCCCAGGTGCCGGTGAGCGAGCCTCAGCCGCGCTCCCAGGCCTTCCGCACCGCCCCCAAGTACATCGATGTCTGCCGCCGCGTCAGCGACCATCTGCACCAGGCAATTACAGGAACACCCCCTTATTGAAAGCCTCACCCTACATTGGGGAGCCTTACGGAAGCTTCACCAGAAATGCCGTCGATTAAGCCATGATAGAGGTTGATTTTCCAACTAAGTTTTAGCTTTGTCCTGGGCTAAGGGAAACCTAAAGCATTGAGACCAAAGCATCAAGAGCGAGAGGCGTACGCGTGGCAAGATTTTCTGCAGACCTACACCGCTATTTCTTCGAGGATGAGCCCCCCACGGATGTCCGCCTCACCCACCTATTAGAGCTAGCGGGAGAGCGGGTATTTGGATTCCTGCTCGTGCTGCTGTCCCTGCCCTCAGCCCTGCCCGTCCCGGCCCCAGGTTACTCGGTCCCCTTTGGAATTTTAATTGTGCTGCTGGCGGTGCAGTTTGCCGCCGGGCGCGAAGAGCCTTGGTTCCCTCGATTCATTCGCCAGCGCCACATCGGCCTCAAGCAAACTCAGCAGGTGCTCTCCGCTGGGTTGCCCTGGCTAAAGCGGCTCGAGGCCCTGTCCCGCCCCCGCATGACCTACTTCTGCCGCAGCTCTCTGGGCCGCCTGCTTCTCGGGGGGGCGATCGCCCTGATGGGCATCTCAATGATGATCCCGCTGCCGCTGACGAATACCTTTCCCGCCATTGGGGTATTCATCACAGGCTTTAGCCTCATCGAAGAAGATGGGCTGGTGGGGCTGGCGGGGCTGGCCATCTGCAGCCTGGCGGGGGCCATTTCCACCGCTCTGGTAACCGCTTACTTCTTGGGGGGCTTGAAGCTGGTGGAG
>JBCCAG010000851.1:0-1969 GCA_039814955.1 Cyanobacteria bacterium P01_A01_bin.135 | reverse complement strand
GGCATAGTTAGCGACCTTAGCGCCGTCAAGGCTGCGGTGGAGGTTGGCGGAAACAAAGCCGGGCTGCTGGGCGGCAAGCTCAAAAAGCTGCGTTACGCGGTCAACAACAGCGTCCTGCTGGCCGTCTTTGACCTTAAATAAAACGATAACGGTCACGCGCTGATGATCGAGATCAAGAATAGCCATAGGTCTTCTGCAGGATCAATAACTGTCACTAACTAGGATAGGAGATGAGGCACGGTGCTGGCCCCAGAGCTATTTCAATTCCACTACCGCCAGCGCGGCAGCGGCCCTGTCATTCTGTTTTTGCACGGCTTCATGGGCAGCGATCGCGACTTTGATGCGGTGGTTGCCCGCCTGCAGCACCGCTACACCTGTTTAACGCTGGACTTGCCTGACCACGGCCAAACGCAGCTCCGAGTAGAGCGGCCCTACAGCCTAGAGACCGCTGCGGCGAGCCTGCTGGACTGGCTGGCCCCAATCACCGCCCAGCCCTGCGCCCTAGTAGGGTACTCCATGGGCGGGCGGTTGGCCCTCTACCTAGCGCTGAGCGCCCCCGAGCGCTTCTCCCACCTTGTCCTAGAATCCGCCTCACCCGGACTAAAAACCGCCGCTGAGCGGCAGGCCCGCATCGCTCTAGACGAGAGCCGCGCCCAGCAAATTCAGCAGAACTTTGGGGGGTTCCTACAGGGTTGGTACCAAGCTCCCATGTTTCGCAATCTGGCTCAGCAGCCGGAGTTCAAGGCGGTTATGGAGCGGCGTCGGCAGAACGATCCTGCCAAGCTAGGGCGATCGCTCCGCTGTTTGGGAACCGGACAGCAGCCCAGCCTTTGGCCCCACCTACACAAGCTAACTCTACCCACACTGCTGCTCACCGGACAGCAGGACAGCAAGTTCTGCGCCATCAATGCCGAGATGGCGGCACAGATGCCGAATGCCCGTTGGCTATCCATAGAGAGCTACGGCCACACAGTGCATCTGGAAGCCCCCGAGCGGTATGCTGAGGCGATCGCCTCTCTGCGGTAGCTTGAGGAGGCCGGCGGTGGCGTGGTGCCATGGCGCCCCCCGGTTTTCCTGAAAAATACTGCTCGCAATTTGCCTAATGATCAACGTCCTCTTATCAGCAATCGCCCCCATTGCTCTGGTGGTGCTGGTTGGTGCCGCGATCGGGCGAGGGTTTGCTCTGGACCTGATTACCCTGGCCCGGGTTACCATCTACGCGCTACTGCCGGCCCTAGTCTTTGACGGCATTTCAGGCAGCAGCCTCAACTTTAGTAGTACTGCAGGCATTGTGGCGGGCTTCTTGATCAACACCACGCTGCTGTACCTGATCGCCCGGTGGCTAGGTCTCGCCCTCTCCTTTTCCGAAGAAGCGCGAAAAAGCCTGATTACCACTACGGTTTTTGCCAACGTGGGGAATATGGGACTGCCCTTTGTGCTGTTCTCTTTAGGAGAGGCGGGTTTGGAGCGGGGGATTGTTTATCTGGTGGCCTCGTCCCTGGCGATCGCCACCCTATTTCCCGTGGTGCTGAAGGGGGAGGGGTTTGCCAAGGGAATCCGCTATAGCCTACGGCTACCGGTATTCTGGGCAGCGCTGTTGGGAATCGCCCTTCAGGGAATGTCGGTTACCCTGCCGGCTGCCGCGGCCCGGGGGATTGCCTTGATGGCAAATGCCGCTGTACCCGTCGCCCTACTGACCCTGGGTATTCAGCTCTCCCGCACCCCCTTTGCCTTTGGCCTGACTGACCTGTTTGGCGCCAGCCTGCGGCTGTTGCTCTCGCCGCTGCTCGCCTTTGCCGTTGGAACGCTGCTGGGGCTAGATGGCCTCGATCTCCAGGTGCTGGTGATTCAAGCGGCCATGCCCGTGGCGGTAAACTCGCTCATTTGGGTGACGGAGCTAGGGGGCGATCGCCTGCGGGTGGCGAAAACCGTGGTGCTCTCCACGCTGCTCAGCTTTTTGACCCTGCCG
>JBCCAG010000329.1:0-4854 GCA_039814955.1 Cyanobacteria bacterium P01_A01_bin.135 | reverse complement strand
CGGCCGTTGTGGCCATCAATGAACCGGGGCAGCTCCTCCAGCTCAATCAGGGCCAGGGTCTCTATGTCGTAGGTGGTGTAGGTGGTGAGCTCGGGGTCGTCAAAGTTGATGTCTAGCACCGTCAGGGCTTTGCGAGGGGGAAGACTGCTGCCCACGTAGGGGCGGGGGCCGGAACCCAAGATGCCCATATGCAGAAGCTGCAGATCTCCTTTATGACCGGGATAGTAGGCGTGGTGGTGGCCGCTGATGTAGGTGTGGACGTCGTGGCGCTCCAGCATCTCCCGTAGCTGGTCGGCGTTGGCCATCACCTCCCCCGGCAGGTCTCGCCCCACAGTGATAGCGTAGAGAGGCAGATGGCCCAGCAGAATCTTGATTTTGGCGGACTGAGCTTCCGGACTCTCCAGGGCCTGCTCCACCCAGGCCAGCTTGTCGGGGGGAATTTGAAAGGAGGAGCCATCCCAGGCCACAAAGAAGACGTCGCCAAACTTAAAGCTGTAGTAAAAGGGAAAGTCGTTGCGGTCCACGAATTCAATCCCAGAGTCGTGGGCCGGGTCGCTCCAGTAGTCCCGAGCCACCGTCCGCTCCCGCTCAAACAGAAAGCCACCGGATACGCCTTGAGCGCCAGAGGCGTCGTGGTTGCCGATGGTAAACCCATAGGGCAAGCCCGCCTGCCGCAGCGGGGCTGCCACATGATCGTCAAAGGCGGCCCACATGGCCTGCAGCTGTTCCTCGGAGAGGGTCGGATCCTGCCCCGCCACCATATCACCGCTGCACACCACCATGTCCGGTTGCCAGAAAGGCAGCAGGGCCATGGCCTTGTCGATTTCCGGGTCGTAATCGGTGGAGCCGTAAGCCCCGTTCAAGTCGCTAATCACCACCAGCCGCACGTCGCCGCGGGGCGGGTTAGGCAACCCGCTGGGACCGGCGCTGTCAACCATGGCTTGGGTTTCGGCGGGCAGAGCAGCCTGCTCATCTGACGCGCTTTGGGAGGTGTCTGACGGGCGTTCGGGCACGGTCTGGGCAGTATTAGGGGCGGCGGGGGCGTCTGCGGTGGGCTCGGGTTGGCAGCCATGCAGGGAGAGCGCCAGGCAAACTCCCAGCAAAACCAGCCCGGTTTGGAAAATGCGCCTACGGCTGAATCTTCTTATGCGGTGCAGCAGGGTCATGTCTCGATTCGGCAGCGCCAATAGTTGGACCTGTGACAGGCCATACTTTACCGTAAATCGCTCCCGATTGGCCCTCGGCCGTAATCCACAGCGATCGCCGCCCAATGGATAGCGAGGCCCAGCAAGTCACGTCATAGCTTAGAATCAAGGCGATGTCGCGTCCTGCTATTGAGAGGTATCCATGGTAAACGGCAGCGCCTCAGCGTTTCAAAGAAAGCTGCACCGACGGCGGTTTTTGATTACGGCTGCGGGAGCCACCACCGCCGCGATCGCCCTCCACGGCTGTCAAAATAATCCTCCAGATCCTGCCGCCACTCAAGGGTCGCCTCCATCAGGGACCGCCCAGACCACCTCCCTGTACGGGGCGGGGGCCACCTTCCCTGCCTTCCTCTACCTGCGCTGGTTTGATGCCTATAACAGCGAGCACCCCGAGGCGCAGATCAGCTATCAGCCCATTGGCAGCGCGGCGGGCATCCAGCAGTTTTTGGCGGGCACTGTCGACTTCGGGGCGACTGAAGTGCCCCTCAGCGACGCGGAACTAGCCCAAGTACAGCGGGGGGCCGTGTTCATTCCCTCCGTGGCGGGCAGCGTCGCCGTAGTCTACAACCTGCCTGGGGTGGAGAGCGGTCTGAAGCTCTCCCGTCAAGTGCTCCCAGACATCTTCCTGGGTAACATCACCCAGTGGAACGACCCAGCGATCGCCGCCCTCAACCCCGGCATTGCCCTGCCCGATCGCCCGATCACCGTCATCCACCGCTCCGACGGCAGCGGCACCACGGCAGCCTTTACCGCCCACCTGAGCGCCATCAGCCCCGACTGGGAAAGTGCGGTGGGGAAGGGGCTCAGCGTGGCCTGGCCCACGGGTACGGGCATCAAGGACAATGCCGGCATCAGCGCCCAGGTGCAGCAGGGGGAAGGGGTGATTGGCTATGTGGAGTACGCCTTTGCTAAGCAGCTCCAGCTCGCCACCGCTGAGCTGGAAAACCGGGCAGGGGAGTTTCTGCCCCCCACCGAAGCCGCCACCGCCAAGGCGATCGCCACCATTGATCTCTCTGATGACCTGCGGGGCGCTGTCGCTGACCCCGACGCCCCGGGGGCCTATCCCATCGTCACCTATAGCTGGGTGCTGGCCTATGGACAGTACGAAGATCCAGAAAAAGCCCGCATCCTCAAAGACGCGATAACCTGGGGACTCACTGAGGGGCAGGCCCTAGGGCCAGAGTTGGGCTATGTGCCCCTGCCAGATGCGGTGGTGGAAAAGGCGATCGCGGCCCTAGAGGGGATTGGGTAACTAGGCTTAATACACCGAGAACGAGCTCACCACTTTGCGCAGCCGGTCTTCCATGGATGGCCAGCGATCGTCTGTAGTGGAGGCGCTAAAGGTAAACAGCTGCCCCCGGCGCACCACCACGCTGGCCAGGTTGTGGCGTACCCCACCGGGCAGGTCGACTTCATACTCCAGCAGGTAGTACTCTCCCTCATCGGTTTGGCGCGAGCCAGCGGTGACTAGCTTAGCAGCCGCTTCGTTATCCGTCGTCAGCCCCCGCCGCGCCATCTTTTGGCCCACCTCACTAGGGGACCCTAGCTCCCGCAGGGTCTTGCCGTCCGGCACCTCGTTAATAATTACGCTGAGGTTTTCGCTGGGCTCGACGATGTCGTGCAGCACCACATCGGGACCGTCAGGCACCGTGACCTCAACCCAGCCGTTAGGGTACAGGAAGCGAAACCCGCCGTAGGAATCGACGTAGCTGTTGAAGCCCACCGCTGACGACAGGCAGCTCTGCAGGCCAAGGGCCAAAACGATGACGGCGATTGCGGCAAATCTTTTGAGCATGGTCTTTCCCTTAGTGCGGTTTCTAATTCTGTAGCGTTTGCGCCCAAAAGCCATTCTCCCATCAACCGCTGACCTTTTCTAGCTGACTTACGCTACGGCCTGCCCCTGGCCTACCGCCCCGCGACCTAAGAGGCTGCAGCCCAGTCAGGGCAGGGGGGCTCGTCCCAGCCGTAGGGATGAAACCCGCAAACCAGCACTGTTCGCAGCCGGCTGTGGCCGTAGGCCAGGCCGTGGTAGTGGGCGCAGCCCACGCAGGCCTGGGGGCGGGACGGCGTCGGTTTACCGAACCCCAGCTGCGATCGCAGGATGTGGCGCTTGCTCTGTAGACGGTGCCATCGGGCGTGGTCTGCGCGGCGGCACCGGCGATTTGCCGCTTGGAAGGCATTAGAGGCAGGCATTGTAGAGATAGCTCACTCTATAAGATCAATTCTGAAAGTATCCTGGTGTTTCGTCAATTGTGCCCAGGGGGAGATAGCGGCCCAACACCTGCTGGGAAAAAGCGATACATTGGACTAGCCGTAGGGGCGACGCCATATCCAATAGACCGCGAACCAAATGACCCACCCTCGGGAAGATGATGCTAGCTCCAAACCCCATAGTGCAGCGGAATATCGTGGCGAGCACAGGGCAGTAAACCCACCCCAGCGCGATCGCCCCGACGCTTGGGACGGGATAGAAGACGCTTTGACCCTGACGCAACAGGACAATCAGTCAGCCGGTAGCCCCTCAGCGGATGGCCATAGCGCTCCTGCGTTCCCCGCTTCCTACCCCACCGAACGGGGCACTTCCCCCCAAGCCCTCGTCGAAACCGCCTTCCTAGCCAGCACCGCTAGCCTGCTTTGGCTTGTGAGCTACTACCTGAGCGTTGGTCCCTGGATGCGCATTGTGTTTCCCATCCCCATCGCCATTGCCTATCTGCGCTGGAGCCACCGCGCCTCTTGGATGGCTTCCACAGTGTCAGGGCTGCTGCTGGCGATTTTGATGGGGCCGTACCTAAGCATCATGTTTTTTGTGCCCTACGGCCTGCTGGGGGTACAGCTTGGAGCCATGTGGAAGCGCAACGCCCCCTGGGGCTGGTCCATCGCCCTCGGCACCATAGTGGCCAGCATCAGCTTCTTCTTTCGCATTTGGCTGGTGTCTGTGTTTATCGGAGAGGATTTGTGGGCCTACTTGACCGGTCGAATCACCAGCTTTCTCGACTGGCTCTTGTCGCTGGCGGTCAACTGGGGAGTCTTAAGCCTAGACTTTCTGGGGGCAGCGGACCCCAGGGCGGTGCAGCTCGCTACGGTTGCCATGATTATCTGTAGCGATATCATCTACTTGTTTACGGTACATATTGCCGCCTGGCTGCTGCTGGAGCGCGTGGGCAACCCCATCCCGGCTCCTCCTAAATGGGTGCGGGTGCTGCTGGATGAAACGCCATCCTAAAGCACGCTACCGCCATACTAAAATCCCTCGGGATTTCCATATGATTCGTCTCTCCCATCGCCCTGAGATTGCAGCCCCTTGGCTATCCCAATTCCGCGGTCAGCGCCCCCTATTCGCCTGTGTCCTAGGCTTTACAGAGACGGGCCTGATCCCCGGCATTTCTGCCGCTGGTGCGACCCCCACCGACCGCAAAACCACGGCGATCGCCGATGCCGAGTACCTATACCACGGCCCGCAGCCCCGCAGCCGTCATGCCCTGCCCCCCCTAGTGGCGGGGGCTTCCCCGGCCTTAATCTCTCGGGCCGTGATTGCCGGTCAGTCCATCCCGCTGCAGCTCATCAACGCGGGCCTGCCGCAGCCGCCGACGGTGCCCTGCGCCAATTTGCCAGGGGAACCGGCCCGCTGCCTCAGTGGCGGCAATGCCCT
>JBCCAG010000085.1:0-9639 GCA_039814955.1 Cyanobacteria bacterium P01_A01_bin.135 | reverse complement strand
GGCGGTGGAGGCGGGCAACGCCCCCAAGGGAGATGTGCTGGGGACGGCCCGGCTAGCGGGAATTATGGCGGCAAAGCAAACGGCGCAGCTAATTCCCCTCTGTCACCCCCTACCCTTGAAGGCCATTGAGGTTACGATCACCCCGGATGTGGCACTGCCGGGGTACCGCATTGAAGCGATGGTAAAAACCAGCGCCGAAACCGGCGTGGAGATGGAGGCCTTGACGGCCGTCTCGGTGGCGGCTTTGACGCTGTATGACATGGTCAAGGCACTGGAGAAGTCCCTGGCCATTGAGGGGATTCATTTAGTGAGTAAAACCGGGGGTAAGTCGGGGGACTACCGGGCGAAGGACACCTAGCGGAGCGAGATCCCGCTCGGGTGCCCGCAACCCCCGCGACTCAGAACTTCGGCATAACCATGGAACGGCGAGAGCGCTACAGTGGTGGTATGAGCCTTGTCTAGGTCTACACCGCCCCTTAGCCTGTGAAACCCCATGCCTCCCAAATGGCCCCGCAAACCCGATCGCAACGACCCTGCATTTCGCCGCCTAGACGATCGGATGACCTTCGCCACCCATGTGGCCCTGTTCGCCGCCGTCAATTCAAGCCTGTGGTTTTTCCACCTATATCGCTTCCCCGGTTGGAACTGGATGCCCAGCTTCTCACTGATCTGGCTGGCGGGCCTATTCGTCCACGCCGTTGCCATTTTCGCCATCGCTGACTACTCGGGCCCTAGCTCCCAGGATGGCGCTAGCGGTAAGGGGTTTGGCTCTTAGTGGATAGGGCAAATCTCCCGGAAGACGGTTGAGGGCGCGGCCATCAATCTTGGATAACAGGGCTGTAGCAACAACCAACAGCACCATGGCAAATTCCGGCACTAGCGAAGCAATTGAGAAGCTCGCCGCTGAAATTGGCGACAAGGTCTACATCGACGTCGCCAACTGGCACCTTTATCTGCAGGATGCCCAGCTCCACACCGCGATCGCCCAGCAGGTTTACCCCATGCTCTCGGGTGGCGATGTAGAGGAGGGTCAGGTCGAGGCGGTTTTAGAGGGCATCCCCGTTAAGCTGGGGGGCGGTAAACAGACCCTACCCCTCAGCAAGCTGATTCCCGCCGCCGGTCACCAGGACCTGATGGAGGTACTGCAGGAATACCAGCGGCAAATGTAGGGTTGCTTGCCCCGGCTAGCGCTACCGCCCCAGCTTGCGCCGCACCTGCCCAGCTAATAGCTGAACCTCCGGAATACCCAGACGGAGGGCGATCGCCCCAAACAGCGCCAAGGCTAGGGTAGCGCTTAGCAGTAGGGCCATCAGCTGCTGAGCTAAGCCTGCCCCTCCAATCCAGCCCTCCACCAGCCGCCGCGTTCCCCAGCTCACCGCACCGGCGGCGACGCTAGCGAAGATCAGCCCCGTAAAGGGCCGCAGCCATTCCTGCCAGGGTAACCCGTTCAGCTTGCGGTCCAGCAGCCACAGCAGCAGCGCCATGGAGACAGCGTTCACCCCCACTGTTGCTAGCACTAGGCCCGGGGCACCGTAAGATCTCACCAACCAGTAGTCGAGCACTGCATTGAGAAAGATATTGGCGATGCTGATCCGAAACGGCGTCGCCCCATCCCCCAGGCCATAGAACACCCGCACCAGCACATCCCGCCCCAGATATACGAACATGCCCACCCCATAGGCGATCAAAACGCTGGTCACTAGGCGAGAAGCCTCTTGGTCGAAGGCAAACCGCTCATACACCACGCGCACCGCCGGTAGCGCTAGGGTGACGATCAGGGCGCTGAGGGGCAGCATGGTGATGGCCGTCAGCATCAGGCCTTGGCGGATACGGGCCTTGAGCTCCTGCCGCTGGTTGGGCCCCGCGAGCCGGGAGAACACCGGCAGTAGCGGCACCAAAATGACGTTGGAGACAATGCCTAGGGGCGTCTGCACCAGCAGGTTAGCGTAGCTGAGGGCGGCGGCTGCTTGGGGAATAAAAGAGGCGAAAAACAGGTCGGTGTAGACGTTGATCTGCATCATGCCTGAGGAGAAGGTGGCGGGGGCCATCACCCGCAGCACGTCTGCCACCCCAGGCTGCCTCAAGTTGAACCGCAGCCGCAGCCGCCCCAGCCCAGCGCGCCACTGCACCGGCACCTGGATTAGCCACTGCAGCACTGCCCCCCCCAATGTCCCCCAGGCCAGCACCAGCCCCCCCACCATGGCGTACTCCGGGGCAATGATGTCTCGCCCCAAACTGAGGGCCAAAATCCCTAGACCTAGCAGCACCGCCGAGCTAGAAAACAGCGGGCTAATAGAAGGGAGCCAATAGTGGTCGGCGGCGTTGAGGGTGCCAAACCCAATGCCGATTAAACCGGCAAACAGGGCCATGGGGGCCATGATCTGCAGCTGGGCGATCGCAATCTCGCGAATTTCCAGACCCGTGGTAGTTTGTCCCAGCCCAGGGGCCACCAGATCAATGAGCTGGCCCGCAAACACAAAAATTAGCAGGGTCATCACCAGCAGCAAGCCCCCCACCAGTGTGGTCATGGTCTCCACCAGGGGACCGGCTTCCTCCCGGCTGCGCTTAGAGAGGGCGCTGACCATAGCGCTGTGAAACGGGCCGTTGATGCCCCCCAGCAAAATTAGCAGGAAGCCGGGAATCACATAGGCGTAGTTGTAGGCATCCACCGCTGGCCCTACCCCAAACACAGCGGCGATCGCCTGCTGGCGCACCAGCCCAAACACCTTGCTAATCAGCGTCGCGACAGCAACGATCCCCGCAATGCTGACTAGGGAGCGGGACTTGGGGGCGTTAGACACGGCGATGCTAGCGAAAACGGCTTCATCACTTTATCAGACCGGCTGTCCTACGCTTTGGCAGCGCTGCGATACGGGGTGGGGTGGGCATTCTGTGGGCATCGGGCACGACCGCTTTGGGGGCTGCGCCATGGGAAGATGGAGCCATCGTGATAGCCCTTGAGAATATGGGTATTTGTAGAAGAGGGCCAGCGGCAGCTAGCGCACCACCCTCTGGTTCGGCTACAGCGATCCATCGGGTTCCGTCTGAATTATCCACCTATGGGAGTATGATGCCTATGGCAAGATGGGGCCATGTACACCTATTGGTGCAATGGACGATCGACTCTTCCAGCTTGCCTTCGAGCAATCCGCTATTGGTATGGCCATGGTCATGCCAAACGGGGAATGGCGCAAGGTGAACCCAGCCCTGTGCAGCATCTTGGGATACACCTCCGAAGAGCTACACAGCATGACGTTTCAGGATATCACCCACCCGAAAGACCTAGATATTGACCTCAGCTACGTCCATGAAACCCTCGCGGGCGATCGCCAGGGCTACCAAATGGAAAAGCGCTACATCCACAAGCAAGGCCATGTTGTATGGGCCCAGCTCAATGTTTCCCTAGCCCGCAACGCGCAGGGACAGCCGATGTTCTTCATCTCTCAAATTCAAGACATCAGCGACCGCAAGCAGCTTGAGCGAGAGCTCAGTGCCCGGGGCCGCAGGCTTACCGCCTTCTTCGACGCCGCTTCCAGCGCTCAGGTGGGGTTTTGCATCTATGATGAGCAGCGACGGTTCATCCAAATCAATCAAGCGCTGGCAGAGATCAACGGCGTTGCCGTGGAGGCGCACACCGGCAAAACGACGGCGGAGGTGCTGCCGGATCTGACCGAGATTGTCGAGCCTCTGCTGCTTAAGGTGCAGGCCACTAAGGAGCCGATACTCAATGTCGAGATTGTGGGGCAAACCCCGCGCTATCTCGGGGTTGACAGCACTTGGCTAGCCTCCTACTTCCCCATCAAGATTTCGCCGTCGCGTGTTCAGGTTGGGGTAATTGTCATCGACATCAGCGAGCGTAAGCGCATGGAGCAGGCGCTCCAGAACATTAACCAGGAGCTGGCCCGCTCTAACCGGGAGCTGGAGAACTTTGCCTATGTGGCCTCCCACGACTTACAGGAGCCCCTGCGCAAAATTCAAACTTTCGGCGATCGCCTCCAGGTCAAATACGGTGATAGCCTAGAGGAAAAGGGGAAGGATTACCTACGGCGCATGCAGAGCGCTGCTGCCCGCATGCGGGTGTTGATTCAAGATTTGCTAAGTTTTTCGCGAATCACCACGGCAGCTCACCCCCGTGAAAAAGTCAGTCTCAACAGCGTTGTTGCAGGGGTGCTCTCTGACCTAGAGGCCACTATTGTTGAGCGCAATGGCCAGCTTCACGTCGGGTCACTCCCCGAAGTCCATGCTGATGCGCTGCAAATGCGACAGCTGTTTCAAAATCTGATTGGCAATGCCCTCAAGTTTCACAAACCCCAGGGTTCCCCGCAGGTCCAGGTGCGTCAAGTTCCCAGTCACCGAGACAGCTACATCAGCGTTGAGATTTCAGACAATGGCATTGGTATCGACGAAAAGTATGCAAGTCAGATTTTCCAGCCTTTTCAAAGGCTCCATGGCCGCTCAACCTACCCCGGCACGGGTATGGGGCTGGCTATCTGCCGCAAGATCGCTGAGCATCACAACGGAGCCATTACGGTGAGTAGTGCCCCCGGCAAAGGCTGCACGATGGTTGTCATGCTACCGACAGAGTCCTCTAATCAATGAGCAATTATGTCTGAAGTGAAGATGCGATATCCTGCGATTTTGATGGCTGAAGATGATGAGGACGATCGCCTCTTGTTTCAAGAAGCCCTGCAGGAAAACCAGGTCACTAACCCGCTGTACTTTGCGGAGGATGGGGAGGACCTGATGGCATTTCTTCGCCACCAGGGAAAGTACGTCAATCGCTCTCTATCGCCCCGGCCCGGCCTTATCTTGCTGGATCTCAATATGCCGAAAAAAGACGGCCGCCAAGCTCTCGCCGAAATCAAATCTGATGCGGAGCTGAAATCGATTCCGGTGGTGGTGCTAACCACCTCCCGCGAGGAGCAGGACGTGGTGCGCTCCTATAGCTCAGGGGTCAATTCATTTATTGTTAAGCCGGCCCACTTCAATAACTTGGTTGAAGTGGCGGCGTTTATCGGCCACTACTGGCTGGAGCTCGTCAAACTGCCGGATTGACAGGGCGGAACCTATATTTACCTGGGTGACCTGTCCCCAACTGCTAGGGCACGCCAGCTCCCTGTAATGGCGTCGCTCTGTTCAGTGCTGCTCAAAAGCCTGTAAGAAATTTTATCTTTTTTTAAGATTCTGCGGAGTAGCGACTATCATGGAGCTAGAAAGCGTTAGGGCATCGGCTCTAAAGAATGTTGCCGGTTGCCTGTTATGCTCAAGCCCCACTTCAGGAAGGATAGTCGGCTGTTGTCGCATGAGACTTCTTGTAATTCTCCCCAGTCCTCCGCTCAGTGGCATGCAGACGACAGCGCCGTCGATCAAGGTCTCCAGGGCGATCGCCTCAAGGTGCTGCTAGTCGAAGACGATGAAGACGATTACCAGCTAGTGCAGGACCTGCTGTCTGACGCTGGAGAGTCTCAAATTCAATTGGACTGGGCCAAGACCTTTAAAGGTGCCCTGGAGATGCTGCAGCAGCGCGCCCACGACGCCTATTTGGTGGATTACCGCCTGGGGGCCGAGAACGGGCTAGAGCTGATGGCGGAGATTCACGCGACTTGCCCGGCTCCGGTGATTATCCTCAGCGGACAGGGGGACCGGCACCTAAACTTTGAGGCTATCAAACTTGGCGCTAGCGACTACCTAGATAAGGCGGACCTCCAGTCCTCATTGCTAGAGCATTACATCTGTATCTCTATCGCCCGTAACAACGCCCTCAACGCCCTCAAAGAGAGCGAGCAGCGCTATCGCCGTCTGTTTCACCAGGAGCAAATGCTGCGGCGGCAGCTGGCTGAATCCAACGCCGGGTTAGAGCAGTTTGCCCTCATTGCCTCCCACGATCTGCGGGAGCCCCTGCGGGCGATCGCCGGCCATGTTCAGCTCCTGCAGGATGACTACGGTGAGCAGTTTGACGCTACCGCCAAAAGCTACATGGGCTTTGTCACCGACGGGGTGCGGCGGATGCAGGCCCTGATTCGCGACCTGCTAGACTTCTCCCGTCTTAAGGGCACTATTATTGACGGAACCCTACAGGTAGACTGCAACGTTGCGCTGCAGGGGGCCCTGAACAATATGCAGTCTGCCATCGAAGAGTTTAGTGCGGTGATCACGGCCCAGTCTCTGCCCACCGTTTCTGGGGATATGTCTCAGCTCGTGCGCCTATTTCAAAATCTAGTCGACAACGCTATCAAATTCAGGCAGCCCGACCACCCGCCCCATATCGACATCACCGCCGAACCGATCAGCAGCCCGATCAAAAATGAGATCGTTTGGCAGTTCAGCCTCCGCGACAACGGCATTGGCATTGAGCGGCCCTATTGGAGCTATGTCTTTCACGTCTTTAAGCGGTTGCACACCCACAGCGAGGTGACTGGGACCGGCATTGGTCTTGCGACTTGCCGGCACATTGTTGAGCGTCACGGCGGGAATATTTGGCTTGAGTCTACCCCTGGTGAGGGAACGACGGTATACTTCACTCTTAAAAGCCTGTCGGCCCTGCCCGAATCAAACCCCTAGCGCAACAGCGAAACAGTCTCTATCTATGTCTAAGTCTGGTATACGCCATCTGCTTCTGGTGGAAGATTCGAGCAGCGACGCTAACTTATTCATGCGCCACCTCGACTCCAGCCAGGTTGTCCAGGAGGTGGTCTGGGTAAAGACTGGGGAAGAAGCGCTGATGTACCTCAGACAAACGGGTCAATATACTGGCGCGCCCCGCCCTGACCTGATTGTGCTTGATCTCATGCTGCCGGGCCTCAGCGGTCAAGATCTGCTGGCCATTGTCAAGGCTGATCCGCTGCTGCGGCAGATTCCGGTACTGGTATTAACCGGCTCCGCCCAAGACAACGATGTATATCGCGTCTACAGCTTGCATGCTAACTGCTACGTCGAGAAACCTATCGACCCTAAGGACTACAGATTTACCGTCAAAACCATTGAGGCATTCTGGTTAAATCTAGCGGTTCTTCCCCCCAAGCAGGCTACCGCCTAGCTGCGATCGCCCCTGTTTGACTATGCAGACACCCCCTAACCCACATCAATCTCAACCTGACCCAACCATCTCGCTGCTTCTTGTTGAAGATAGCGCCAGCGATGCCAGCTTAGTGCAGCGAATGCTGGGCCGGACGTCCGCTGCCTACCAAATCGGCACTGCTGAGCGGCTCAGTGAGGCGATCGCCACCGCCCGGCGCCAGGTTTTTGACGTGGCCATCCTAGACCTAACCCTGCCCGATTCCGACGGCGTTACCACCGTCGAACGGTTCGTTGCGGAAGTTCCCAATGTGCCCACCATTGTGCTGACGGTGCTAGATGATGAGGCCTTAGCGCTCAGCGCCATCACCTACGGGGCACAGGACTATCTGATTAAAGACGAGATATCCCCCGATAAGCTGACGCGGGCTATTCGCTACAGCATTGAGCGGGGGCGGCTGATGAATCAAATTCAGGCCGCTAATAAAGAGCTGGAAGCCTTTAGCTACTCGGCCGCCCATGATCTCAAAGCGCCGCTGCGGGGCATCGTTGGATTGGCTGATCTGGTTCTAGACGAGGCTTCCCAAGGGGTGACCCTAGGCGAAACGGCCCAAGCGTATATCGCCCAAATCCGGGCCAACGCCATGCGAATGGACCAGCTCGTGACCGCCCTGCTAAAGTACAGCCGCATTAGAACTACCAGCATTGAAACCAGCGCTGTGGATCTAGAGCTGAGCATCAGCGACGCCCTGGCCCAGCTTCAGAGCGATATTGAGCGGCAAGGGGCCGATATTAACGTACAGCTACCGCTCCCAAAGGTGATGGGCTACGGGCCAATGGTAGTGCAGGCGATCGCCAATCTTGTTGGCAACGCCATTAAGTTCACGGCCCCAGGGGTCCGCCCGCGGGTAGACCTCTGGGCAGAGGAGCGGAGCAGCAGCGGCCAGTCGTCCGTTCGCCTGTGGGTTCGTGATAACGGTATCGGCATTGATCCGGCTCACCGAGAAAAGATTTTTAGCGTTTTTGAGCGGCTCAACAACCAGCGGGAGTACGAAGGGAGCGGCATTGGTCTAGCAATTACCCAAGAGGCGATTATCCGCATGGAAGGCCGCTGCGGGGTAGAGTCCCAATTGGGACAGGGCAGTCAGTTCTGGTTTGAGCTGCCCAAAGCCTAAGGGCCGACCAATCTGACAACCGCAACAGGATTAGTCCATCTGCTCCTGTGACAGTTTGCTGTGACAAATTCCTGAAATCTTGCCTGGGTAAGGATTACAGGCCATCAGGCCAAATCCGGAAGATTTGCCGTGGCTTAGACAGTTTTAAAACTCCCCGGTCCACTCCCTTAGGTAAACCTAGCCCTAGAAATAATGGAGACATCCCAGAGGACAGCACTACCAAGTCGCCACTAGACCGTGCTTGATCTGGATGACACCCGGCATCACAACAGATTTATAAGACAAGGGACAGACCATGACATCACTTCGACGACGACTTTCTACCCTAGCTGCAGTTGCTACCGCCACCGTTGGGGCGATCGCAGCCCTTGCCCCCGCTCCCGTGAGCGCCGCTCCCATGTTTGGTCAAAAGAATGTTGACCAAGATAAGTTTATCGCCATCGCTGCCCCCTTCGGAGAGAGCAGCCACCAGCTGCTGGTACTAGAGCAAATTTCCAGCGATCGCGCCTGCTGGAGCGAGAGCGGCAGCGCCCCAGTCAGGGTAGACCCGCTGCTCACCAACTTCGACTTCACGGGGATTTGCGGGCGCAGCACCGACAGCAACGGCTACTCCATCCGCGTTGCCGGGGAGGATTTAGGCCTGCAGTATAGCCTACGGGTTGTGGAGCGCGATGGGGACCTGAAGCTGGTTGGTCGCCCCTTCCAACTGGGTGAGGGTAGCGAAATTGAAATCGGTAGCGCCCGGGGCATGGCTGACGGCTTCGTTAAGCTGCGCCTCAACCCTGGCTGGCAGTTTGCCAAGCGCACCTATCAGGGCCAGACCCTAGGCCATGTGTATCTTAACCACAATGCGGCGCTGCCAGGCGTTGGGCCCCAAATTCCCGATGCTGGCACCCCTACCAACTTCACCTTCGGCGACATCGCTAACGACATCTATGCCCAAGACATTGAGGCAGCGGTAGCCCGGGGCTTCGTGGCGGGCTTCTACGAAGATAATACATTCCGGCCCCTGCAGACCCTCACCCGCGAGCAGCTAGTCTCTATGGTGGTGGAGGCCCTTGACGCCCTGCCGGAGGCCAATGTCAGCGTACCGGCCCCGCTCGGCAGCAATCCCTATCCCGATGTGGAGTCAGCCCGCTGGAGCGCGGCGAAAATCCAGTTTGCCCGCGACAACAACATCGTCAGCGGCTATCAGGACGGCACCTTTAGGCCCGCGCAGACCGTCACCCGGGCAGAAATGATGGCGATTCTGCGGCGGGCGGCTGAGTTTGCCCAAAGCGACCAAACAACCCTCTGGCCCACCCAGACTGCCGCTGATTTCTCTGACCTCAACGGTCACTGGGCTTCCCCGGTGGTCAACCAGATGTCTTCTTATTGCGGCGTTGCCTCCCCGCTCAATGAGACAGGGACGGCCTTCTTCCCTGACACGGCTGCTCAGCGGAACTATGCT